>CBDUVR010000101.1:0-5429 GCA_965370705.1 uncultured archaeon
AAGCTTAAAATTGGACAATAGCATAGTGAATTTTATGATTTTTTATGTCATAATACGCGCTTCTTCTGCTCCCTGATTTTGGGATCGCTTTCGCTCCAGATTTTGCTGCATCCTGAACATACATAGCCACCGTACATGCTTAGATGCGACATGTATTTCATCTTCTCTGAGCCGCAGTCAGGGCAGCGGATTTTGTTTTCTTCCCTGATTTTATCCGGGAGTGAGTCGTAAGCCATATTATTCACTGTATCTTGTTGAACCAGTAACTTTTTATGGTTTTAGGATACTTCGCTCTTCCGTTTAAGGCTCTTCAATTCTTACCCTAGCCACCAAAAATCTTACTCCAGAATGACTTTTTTAGACCAAGCAATCGTTCAATTTTATCCTTCAGGTGTTTCTCAGCCGGGACACCATCTATTGTATATAAAACCTCTTTATCGTCATTCAGGAAGATAACTGTAGGATAAACTTTTATGTTGTACATAGGCGAAAGATTTTTTGCCTCAGTTGTTTTTGCTCTTATCTTTTTGTACCTTAAATCATAATCACTATATTGCGATACTACTTTCTTCACTATCGCCACTGCTCTTGGACAATGCGGGCAATGTGAAGAAACAAAGACTAATAATTCCATACGTTCACCTCACAAACAATAAACAATAACAGCTCCCTTGCTCTTTAATTTCTTTTTTATGATATATGCATGGGCATTGTATTTTTTTATCTTCATCCGGGATGCCTGTCACCTTTCTACACGGACAGTATCTTTTTCCAAATTCTTCTTCATTTGCAATCAATCCTTTTATTATCTCCATTACTGTCTTTTTGCTGGGGTTTAACCTGAAACCACTCTTCTTTGCATATTCCTCACATTCTTTAACAACTCTCCTGGTTTTTTCGTCCATATTAATCATCAACTCAACTGCGTGCCAGAGCAAACCGATGCGCAAGCTCGGCATATAGTCATTAGCAACTATATTAGTCGCTACTTTTTAAAAGTTTGCAGTGCCTGAACTTTTGCGTTTTTTATTGCATATCAAGTATGAACCAGCAATCAAACCTGCGGAACTTCAGTGCAATTTGTGTATTTTTTATTGTATATTGAGTATGAACCGACAATAAAATCTGTGGAAATTTAGTGCAGTTTGTGTATTTCCTGTACCCTTATTCTATACAGTTGTTGCAAAGGGAAGCTTGAAATGCACCAATTCTCCAGAAATTTCATGATTTTTTATTGCATATAAAGTATGAACCGACAATAAAAAAGCTTGAAAATGCCTTGATTTAGCCGAAATTTTCATGATTTTTCACATTAAAACAGCGTTTGGCTCACAATTCAAATCCGCCTTTGACAAGCTTCACACCCCCATATTTTAAATTACGAAAGATAGATAAATCTTTTTGGGTATTTGTATGTGTGTGATGTTATGTTTCTTTTTCCAAATCCAAAAACAGTTGAAATTGCGGGAATAAAAATCGGCGGGCAGCCGGGAGAGAACCCGCCAGTGCTCATAGGTACGATGTTTTATGAGAAGCATAAGATATTGAATGGCAGCGGGTTTGATAAGGGTGCTGCTGAGAGTCTGCTTAACAGGCAGGTTGAGAAGTCAGATGAGACAAAGATACCTTCAATTGTTAATGTTTTCGGGGATAGTAGAGATAGTTTCTGGAGGCGCATCGAGTTTGTGGCAGACCATTGCAAGCTGCCGATTATGGTTGATTCACCTGATTATGGTGTGAGGATTGCAGCGGTTGAGTATGCGCAGAGGGCAGGGCTCTCTAAAAGGATAATATATAATTCACTCAATCTTTCTGTCAACATGGAAGAGATTGAAGCATTAAAAGACTCCCTGGTAAACAGCGCAATAATTCTTGCATACAATCCCACAGATTCATCTCTTGAAGGAAAGCTAAAATTTCTTGAAAAAGACGGCGCTTTCGGGAAGGGTCTTCTGGACATTGCAAAAGACGCAGGAATAAAGAACATACTGGCAGATACTGCCGTGACCCCGCTTTATCATGGCGCTGGCATCTCCATGAAGTCCTTGATATCAATAAAGGCAAAGTTTGGGCATCCCGTCGGCTGCGGGATACACAATGCAGTTTCATCGTGGGACTGGCTTTCCAAAAGAGAGTCAAAGAAATTTGTTGATATTGCATCAAACGTAATCCCGGTTATCCTTGGCGCAGATTTTATCCTGTACGGACCTATTGAGAATGCAGCGCATGTTTTTGATGCTGTTGCTTTTGCAGAGATAATCACTGAAGAGGCAATGGACGGCATGACAGATATCAAAGGGATTGAGCTTTGACTGGTTAGAAATTTAAAGGTTGGAAAGATACTACAATCATGGTCCTGATACGCGCAAAAAACACTGAAGATGCATGGCAGAAAGCTGTAAGCGCAGTATATTCCAAAGGCGACCTCCTCACGACAGAAGACGGAGACAAAACAAAGGAGATAATCGGGCTTATTGTGAAGATATCTCATCCGTCGCTTGGTGACAGGGAAGTCCCAAAGCAGTACCCGTTCAAAGGGAGAGCACTTCAGGATTACATTGACCAGCTTATGACTCCCCTCAATAAGTGGAAATTTGAATATACTTATGGTGAGCGAATCTGGAACTGGGACGGGAAGATTAACCAGATCCAGTTTGCAATTGACAGGATTTCAGAAAACCTGCACACAAGAAGAGCTACATGCGACCTTGCAATACCTCCGAAAGACACAGTCTCAAATGACCCGCCATGCCTTAGAATAATCGATTTCAAGATACGCGAGGTTAAAACCGCGCCCATGCTTCCGCCTGTGAAGCGCCTTATGATGACTGTGCTTTTTAGGTCCCATGATATTTTTGGCGCAACTTATGCTAACTGGATAGCACTTGCGAATCTGCAGAAGTATGTTGCATATGAGGTTTCAAAGAAAAACGGCAACAATGTTGTGCCTGGTGAGATTCATAGTTATTCGATTTCTGCGCATATATATGATAGGGATTTTGACGGGGCAGATAGTGTCACATGCTCTCTATCCAGTAAATGATATAAATGACTGGCGACAATAGATATTTATGGAATTGTCAATTGGGATTGTTTTTGGATTAGCTGCCATGCTTGGTTATGGATTAAGTACGGCGATTGCGCAGGTTCCGGTGAAAAGTATCGGGAGTTTAAGGGCTGTGTTTTTTAGGGGAATCTTTGCGAGTTCTATATTGTTTGTGGGTGTTTTGTTTTTCTGCAACGAGTGTGTTTTTTCTCATGTTTATGTTCTTTTGGCGCTTGCTATCTCTTTTGTCGGCTATGTCGGGCTTATCAGTTTTTATAAGGCGCTTAAGGTAGGGGTGGTTGGCGTTGTGACGCCTATCGCAAATTCTTCGATTGTCTTTACTGTTCTTCTTTCGGTTTTGTTTTTCGCTGAGAGTCTTGGGTTTGTGCAGGTCTTTTCTATTGGCCTGATTGTTTGCGGGATTGTGCTTATTTCTGTAGATTTCAAGGATCTGCGTAAATCATGCGTATTTGATAAGTCCAGCGGCGTTGTTTATGCGCTTGTCAGCTGCTTTTTGTGGGGATGTGCTTTTTTCCTGTTCAAGATTCCGGTGAATGTGCTTGGGCCTATTTTGAGTTCTTTTGTTATAGAGGCAGGAAACATGATTTATAGTGGCATGAGCCTTAAGTTTTCGGGGAAGGGATTTGGTTTCCCATCCTGGAAAAACATAAAGTATCTTTTCTTTGTTGCTCTTTTCGGCGCTCTCGGGACACTGGCTTTTAATTATGGGATTGGCGTTGCGGATGTCAGTATTGTTGCTGCGCTGACGTTTGCGAATCCGCTTGTATCTGCTGTTTATGCCAAGTTTGCGTATAAGGAGAAATTGAGGGGGTTGCAGTACTGCGCTATGGCTTTGATACTTTTGGGGATTGTCTTGATTAGTTATTTTTGAAAGTTCTATTTCTTTGTAAGGAGCGCGTAAACCACTATAAATCCTATTGCTGTTGAGTAAAATATGCCTGTTGGCATGGCTGTACCGAAGAGAAGGACTTCTTTCATGATGATGATATGCGTGTTCAGTGGAAGCACCCATGCAAGGGCCTGAACAAATCCCGGCATAAATTCAACCGGGAAGAATATGCCTGATAGGAACATCAGGGGCAGCGCCAGTATAAGTGCAAATAACACTGCTATGCCTTCGTTGTCACTTAAAAGACCGATGAGCATGCCTATGATTGTGTCTGTGAATGAAATGAATAGCAATGCGATGAAAAGACCCGGGAGTGAAATATTGAATGCTGAACCTCTTGCTGTGAACAAAGCAAAGATGATAACAAACTGCAATACTGCAATAATGAAGAAAAACAAAAGCTTTGAGATGATGTATGCCCACTGGGGTGTCGTTGATGCTTTTACCCTGGTTATGAAGTTTGTTTTCCTGTCATATATTATGCTTGTGCCTGCAAGCATGAGGATGATGAAAAAGGCTATTATCGGGAAAAGATATGTAATTGCGACATTTTCCGGTTTCTTTATGTCGTAGATTCCTTTTTTCGTGGTGATTATCGGGTTTGCAAGAAAATCTGTATCCACTTTTGAGATTGTGGTGAGAGAACTGTCAATGTCTTTGAGCCTTCGTTTGAGGGGCAGAAGATGGGTGTTATCAACTTTGCTGTCCACTATGTCTACGAAAGCAACGGCGATATTCAAATCATCTTTCATTGATTTTGTGCTGGCTTTTATCTCGTTGTTTGCGCTGTCTAATATTTCTCTTTTGTAGTTCATGAGTGCAGCATCAATTTTCCAGCCCAGGAAGTTTGAGAATGCAATGTTTGTGTTGTCGTGGTATATGTGGATGTATGTTCTTTTGAAGTTTCTGATATTTTCTGAAAAGCCTTTTTCAATTGCGAGACCGAAGACGCAGTCGCCGGATTTTATTTTTGAGATCAACTCCTGTTTGCAGCCGAGTGTGTCGAGCCTGCTTATCCTGAATCCTTCGATGTCTGTAAGTGCAGTAAGTATGTGTTCGCTCTCCTGTGTCTGGTCATAGTCGCAGACTGCGATAGTTTTGCCTGCAAACCGGGGGTTCATGCTTGAAATGTATATCAGTGACAATATTATCGGCAGTGCGAGGGCAAGATAGAGATATTTTTTCCTGTTCAGGAGAAGGGCTATGTCTCTTCTCACCAGGCCAGCTATCTGGAGCGGGATGTTCAGGATGTTTTTTGGCTTTAGCATGTTTATCACTGTTTTATATTCCTGTTCTCAGAAAAATCTCGTCGAGGTTTGGTTCGCGGAAGCTTATGATCCTGTAGTCGAGTTTCAGTTTGTCAAGGTGGCGCAGAAGGTAGTTTTTCTGGCCTTCTGTCTCGATTGAGAACATGATGTCGCGGCTGTAGATGTCGAGTATTTCTGCGGTCTTTTTGCTGCAGTATCTTTTGAT
>CBDUVR010000102.1:0-5417 GCA_965370705.1 uncultured archaeon
CCGAGCCATGTGAGGTATTGCGGCGCCTGTGTAAGGTATGTGTGCCATGCGCCTGTACCCCATTGCATGTTGAGTGCACCTCGTGCCTGCTTTATACCGATGAGTGCGTCGCCGAATGTCAGGTGCTGGTAGATGAAATATGGCGCAAGCGGTATGAGTGCGGCAAGGGGTGAAAGTATGAAGTTGCGGTTTTTTGTGAGATCTTTTAGAGAAGCTTGGTTTGTTATTATTTTTATTGCGAGGTATATTGCGATTGAGGGAATTATTAGTATTGCGTTGTATCTTATGAGGAATGTGAGGCCGAAGGAGAGCCATGAGATGTAGAGGTATTTTGGTTTTTTCTTTTCTATGCCGATGTAGAATGCGAGCATTGCGATGGTGTAGAAGAGAACTGAGGGGATGTCTGAGAGTATGTTTTGTACATAGGGAAGTATTAAGGGGATTCCACCCATCATCGCGCCTGAGAAGAATGCGATCTTTCTGTCGTATATCTTTTGAACAAGAAGGTATATGACTATCATTGTAAATATTGCCGACAGGTAGATGGGTATTTTTGCTGCAGTGTATGAGACGCCGAATATCAGGAATGATGCTGCGAGCATCATCGGAAAAAATGGCTGTCTGTAGGATTCTTTTGTGCCCTGAACATCGATGCCATGGTAATGTTCGACTGCAAGGGTGCGGCCCATTGTTATGTATCCTGCCTCGTCGTACATGAGGGAGTCGTAGGCGCTGATGTTTGTCAAGTATATGTATCCATAAAATCCAGTGATGACAATAAGTGCGATTATGTCGATGGTTCTGGGTTTAAGGATGCTCCCATTTATTTCTATTTCTTTTTTGTTTTTAGCGCTTTGTTTTTCTCTTTTTTTTGTGTCTTTTATATTCGTTTTTTTGAGTTTCTTTTTTTTCATTGCTGTCAACTGTTTCTTTTTCACTGTTTGTTTGTGTTTGGTTTGTGATTATTATAAGTGTTATTATTGTCCCTGCGATTGTAAGGAGGCCTGCGAGGTAGTCGATGGGTGTTGGGCCGAACCATAGTTTTGCCGGACCTGTGCTGTCGATTAGTATGAATCCGAGGTAGCTTTCTTTTAGGTCTGCGTTTGAGTGCCATTTTCTGAAGTATGTTTCTTTTAGTAGGATGAGTCCTTTTTCGTTTAGTTCGTAGTTTGTCTTGTCTTGTTTGAAGTTGACTGGAGTATCCAAGTATCTTGCTTTTTTTAGTATTTCGTTGAGTTCTGTTGCGCTTTTTGGGTAGGTGCCATATGAGTGAAAATTTGGGTTGTCTATTTTTATGTTATCTTTGAAGTAGATTACTGTGCTGTTGTTTTTGAGGTATGTATCGATTTCTTCTTTTGTGGCTGTACGGTTGATTATAATGTTTGTGTAGTAGTTTTTCGGGTATGCGAATTGTTTTGCTGTGAAGTGGAGGTGTTCAGCTGCCGGAATCTGCAGGAGTGAGTTTATTGCTTTTTCGCGGTTGTTTAGCATTTCGTTTAGGTGCTCGTGCGTTGTTGCGTATCTGATGTTTTCTGAGTGGTCGATTTCGGGGTTTTCTGTCAGCATTTCTGTGAGGATTATTTTTTCTGCTTTTCTCGGGTTTGTTGTTGTCATCAGTGCTATACAGCTTTCATTTGAGATGATATTGAAACGCGGGTCTTTTGCTAGTGTCTGGTATGCCTTGTCCCCAGAGCTGCCGGGGTTTATCGACATCTGGCCTGTTTTGTCATAAGAGCAGCGCTGGAAGACGAGTGCTCTTACGTTGCTTTGCTTGAAGACATTGTATGCGTATGCGGGGTTGTCTGTGAGCAGGTTGTCCATTGTCGCTTCCTGAAATGGTACAATTCTTTTTTCGTAGGCTTGTATTGTCGAGTGTGATTCGTGGCCGTAGCCGCTGAATGCCTGGATGTCTGCGTACATAGTGATTCCCGGGATGTATCCGGGGCCGTATAGGCCAAATACGATGAATGAGCCGCCTCTTCCGATATGTTCGAGTGGTTTGTATAGCCATGCAAGGTTTTCTTTGTTGACTACACTTCCTTCGCTTAGGAAAATGCCCATATTGTGGGAATACTGGAACACAGGGATGAAGATGATTATAAGTAGTGCGATTATTGCTATCCGCGCGTATTTTATGCGCTTTGAGATTATTTCTGTGAGCTGCGATGCGGATATTGCGAAGAATAGGATGAGTGGGAAGTAAAGGTATATTTTTCCGTATACTGCGTAGTATACTGGCAGTATTTCGCGCAGGGGCGTGAGCTGTATGAGGATGTATGCGAGCAGGGTTATTGGAAGGATTGCCAGCAGATAGTTTTTGTTTTTTTCTTTTTGCGTGAGTGAGAGTGTGAGTATGATTATTGATGCGATGAGGCCGATGTAGAAGAACTGGGGGGAGAATGTGGTGAAGGAGTAAAGGTCGAATGGGATGTCTTCTGGGTTTATTACTCTTGTCATGTAGTCTGTGATTTCGTTAATGCTTTTGAGAGGTGAGTGCCATCCGCCTTCTGCGTAGCTCATCATTGAGAAGGTTTTTGTGAGGCTCCCGTGGATGAAGGGTATCAGCCAGATGCTGCCTATGAGGAATGATAGTATGCCTGCTTTGATGAGGCATTTTAGTGTTTGTATTTGTTTTTTGGATTTGTATGTGTAGCAGAGGATGAAGATGGCGAGAGGATATATCAGGATGAACATTGTGAGATAGAAGTTCATTATGAACATTGACAGCGTTACGGTGAATAGGGAGGAATTTGTTTTATTCGGGTTGTTCAGGAGAAGTAGCAAGCTGTAAAGGAGTAGCGGCAGGAATGCGAAGTCTGTGCTGGTTTTGAGGACATTGTTTACCTGAATGAGTGGGGGAAGAGTGGCGCTTATTATTGAGATTGTCAGTGCTGTGTGTTTGTTTATGTTCAAGTATATCAGCAGGTAGTATAGATAGATGGCGAATAGGAATGAGAAGAGGTATACGTGGAGGTTGTGCATTTTCCAGACTTCGTAGTTTAGTGAGTCGACGGCGAGTATGAGGTAGGATAGGGGGGAGTAGGATGTGAATGTGTGCATGCCACTGAACCAGTTGTCTGACCAACCGGTTGCGCCGGTCCCTTCAAGTATGTTTTCTTTGAGTAGCTGCGTTTCTGCGATGTATTTTGCGCCTAGTGTGCGAGGAACGCCGGGGCTCATGCCTTGCTGGAATGACGGGTATGTTTCCGGTGATACGAATGCGTGGAATGAGTGGAAGAATGAGAAAAGAAGTATTGCTGATAAGGTCAGTGTGTATAGTGTGTCTTTTTTGATTTTTCCGTCGAATTTGAGGTTTGTGTTTTTTAGGATGTTTTGGAGGTTGTTTGTTTTTGTTATGTAAATTGCCAGGTATATGAGCGGCATTGCGATGAAATAGTATGACGGCAGGCTTATACCGGTTCTTGTTATCAGGAAGTACGGCCAGTGGACCAGGAGGAGGCTGAATGGCAGTGCAAAGAGTGTTTTTTCTTTTGTTTTCAGGCCTGTTAGTGAGAGTATACAGTATCCCGGCAGGAACAGGACATACAGGAACCAGAGGAGGGGGGTTTTTATGGTCAGTAAGAGGAAAGCGAGCGCGATGTAGAATATTTGCATGTGGTTTATTTTTTGTTTTAATTTTATATTTGTTCTTGTGTGGTTGGGAAGCATTTCGGCTTTAAGCAGCGGGGGTTTTGGGATTGTTTGTAACATGGAGTTATGCGTAATTTTTGGCGCATAATTCCCTAATTTAGGTGTTGTGTTTTATTGAACTCTCTTTTTCCTCTAATTTTCTACTTTCTTTTTTTATATGGTGTTTGTCTTCTTTCATCACTTGTTCCCGGGATTGGATTTTATTTGTTTTATGATGTCCTTTCTTTTGAGATTGAGGGATATGATTGTGTATGAGCCGAGGGCCAGTGTGATGATGTTTTTTATGAAGTGATCCAGGAGTGCCACAGAGAATGAGACAGCAGGGGGGGCGCCGGCTACTATTAGCACCCCTGAGAGGGCTGCCTCGTATGTGCCGAGCGCGTTTGGAGTGTTTGGGACCGCTTTTGTGAGGTTGCCGAGGCAGACTGCAAGGAATACTATTTCGATAGGCAGGTTCAGGTTCATTGAGAGTGCGATCGTGTATGCTATTAGTGTTTCCATTAGCCAGATGCCAAGAGAGCAGGTTAGTATGATTAGTGTGGATCTTTTGCTTTTTACTGTGCTTGCGATGTTTTTTATGAATTTTTTGACTGATTTTATTGTCTTTTCGGTGTATATGTCGTGTGCTGTGAGCCGGCGGAGTGTTTTTGTTATGAGTGAGTTGATTTGTTTTGGTCTTGTTATCATGGCGAGAACCAGAGCGGTGAGGAGGATCAGGATGAGTGCGAGGATTTTCATTGTGCCAAGGATCCATGATGGAATGATGTATTCGTTTTTTTGGAGGATGTATGCAAGGGATATGAGCCCGAGGAGTGTTATTGATATTATGTCGAATGCTCTTTCTGTCAGCAGGGTAGCTATGCCTTTGCTGTATTCTATTTTTTTGTATTTTTTTATTAGAACGGCACGCAAGAGGTCGCCTGCACGTGCGGGGAGTGCCAGGTTTGCCCACTGGCTGCACATTACCATTTTTGTGGAGAATATGAGTCCTGGTCTTTTTCCTGTGCCTTTCAAAAGTTCATCGAATCGTTTTCCTCTGATAAGGTATGAGACTGTGAATATTGCTGAGGCGAGGATGACGTGCTTTGGCGATGCGTTCGAGATAGTGTGTATTACGTCTTTAAAACCGACGAGACTGGCGATGCCCAATAGAATTCCTGCGCCTATTAACAGGCCTATTATTGTGTTCTGACTTTTTTTTGATCCTGGTTGGGATTTTTTTGTGTCTTTCCACATGTGGATGATACGTGAGCCCATGCCCAGTACGTCTCTTGTAAAGTCGACTGTGGTAGCGCTGCCTGCACACCATTTTATTGGAAATTCTTTTACTTTGTAGCCGGATTTTTGTGCGATGATGAGCATTTCCGTGTCCCAGAACCAGTGGTCGTCTTTGATTTTGTCGAGTATGTCCATCAGGGGTTTTCGCCTGAATGATTTGAAGCCACACTGGTGGTCTTTTATTTTTGATTTTAACATGGTTCTTGTGAGCAGGTTGAATCCTTTGCTTGCTATTTCTCTTTTTATATTGCGCCTGACGTTGCTTTTTTTTAGCATGCGGGAGCCTGTGGCGAAGTCATACCCTTCGTCTTTTATTGAAGATATGAGTTCTTTTAGGTGTTCCATGTCTGTTGCGAGGTCAACGTCTATGTATGCGAGAATGCGCCCTTTTGAGTGCCTGAATGCCCTTGTCAATGCTTTTCCGCGGCCCTGGCGTTTGTTTGAATGTAGGTGTATTATGCGGGAATCTTTTTCTGAAAGATTTTTTG
>CBDUVR010000103.1:0-5366 GCA_965370705.1 uncultured archaeon
CCCAGCAATACCATTCTTTTTTCTAATGAATTTACACTCCCGGATAATTTCTCTATTGGAGAAACATTGATTATAGTTCCTTTTTCGTATGTCATTTTGCCTGAATAGTAAACGACACCGTTGATTGTGTACCTGCCGGGCTTTGGGGGGGTATAGTATGCAGTCAAATTGACTGTTTTGCCGATTGGCACTTCCAGTTCATCACTTTCCAAAGTTTCAATTAATACTTCATTGATATAAATTTCCCCTTTAAATTTTGCATTAGTTGATATCTGACCTGTGTTTTTAAAAACAGCGTCTACCCGGGCAACATCTCCAACTCTTATCCAGGGATTTCCTGTTTTTATGTTTATGAGTTCTCCTCTCCTTGTCAGTGAACCTTTTTTCATGATGTCAAATGTTAATAATTTCTTTTCTACTGCATTACCTGCAACAAAAACAGAGACATTGGCCCAGTATTGACCTTCTCTTAAATCCTCTGAAGAAATGTTTAAGCTGTATGTTTTTTCTGTTGTTGGTAATGTTTCTGCTAATGTGAAATTATCTGACTTCATTAATATTGATTTATCCCAATTATAGATATCTATCTGGATTTTGGGCGAGACTTTAACATTTCCATTGTTTATGCCTGTAATAGAGAAGGGGATCGCATATCCTTCTTCAACGCTTTGTACTGCAATGTTTTTCACTTTATATCTTATTATTTGTTCGCCTGTTATCTCTATAAATACTTTCAGGCTAATGGCTGTTTCGAGGGACATGCCATGACCATCTATTGTAGGGATGCGCCTTGGCCTGGATAGTATGTTAATAGAACCCTCATAAATTCCGTTTGCGATGTCTGCCGGAGGTTCGATATATGTTTTGATATAGCGGCTGCCTTTTTTTGGAATACTGAATTTTTTTCCTGGATCAAAATAGAGCCAGTCGGCAAAAGGGCCTTCAACAGATATTTCAATATCGCTTATACGGTCTTCCGGATTGTATAAATAGATTTCCTGCTGTGCATACCCGCCCCTGAGTACTTTGTTGAAATACATTTTGCCTGGACTTACTGCGAATCCTCCTGCATAAGCACTACTTGATAAGAGAGATAAAAGAAAAATAAAGAGGATGGGTAATGAAAGTTTTTTTAGTTTTGACATATGTGAATATTGGCGATTCTTGTTTATAAGATTATATCTTGATAGTGGAACAGAATTTTGCCTGACATTTGTGATATATTTCAATGGCTTAATGTGCGTGCTTTCTGTGAGTGTCAATAACCGCTGGTCCATGCAAAGCATGCCGCCGGTCTATGCCCCACACACATCACCAAAGGTTGTTGACACGCAAAGATTCCGCGTACCACTATACTCAATTCGTTGAGTATGCAGGAATACGACTTGTCGGATTCACTGCACTCAATAGAGTAGCGGAATCTTTAGCGTTTAAAATAAAAAAAGAAGAATTAGGGCAATAAATGCACTAATCCTTATGTTATATCGTGTTTATGTGCTCTCTTGTGCTGTAATTCTTGTGACTGTCGAACAGTTTCCTGATACGCCGCTGTCAGGCACCTTTATTAACCAGTACAGATCATACCCCGGCGGTGTCGTGCTTGCTCCATCATATGATTTCGACCAGTTGATATCTATTTCGTTGTTGTCTGACGTGAGTTTCCATTCTGCTTCGTCGAAAGTAAAACCGTCTGTTGTGTTGTATCTTACGCCTGTTGATGTTGCGCTTGTGTTTATGTTGGCAGAGCCAACACCGTCACAAGTCATATTACCCCCGTGTGATGATTCATTAATCAATATGTCCAATTCAACATTTCCTGTGTTCTTGATGGTTGTGGTTTGCTGGACTGATGTCTCATCCAGATCAAGATCTCCAAAGTTGATTACTGTCTCTGTAACATTCAATGCTGTTAATGACGCTACGGTTACAGTATTTGTGTTGCTTCCTGTGTCACCGGCAGCATCGGTTACGTTGAAATAGATTGTCCACTCTCCAGGATTTGCGTGGAAGTATATTGAGAAAGTGCATTCTACTTCGCTGTCGGTAGATATGCTTCCATTTTTAGTGAATAGACAAGTTGCGTTGTTGTAATGTTTGGTGTAATTGTCCTCATCACCCAGGCTGTCGTTGTAAAATTCGCCACGAATGCCCATTAAATTCTCATAACCGTTATTGTCTGAAACAGTTGCTGTACAGTTAAGGAGTGTTGATGTTTCTGCTGCCAGTGTAACTGATGTCGGAATGCAGGTTATTGCCCCGACTGTTGGTGCAGCATTTCCTACTATCACATAGGTGGTAAGGTTATCATTGAGTCCATCGGCTAATACAGCAGGTGTAGCCAAGACCACTAGCAATAACAGTAAGTACAATAGAACAAAATATTTATCTCCCTCTATTTCCATTTTATCCCCTCACAAATTTGAGTAATATTAACTTTAATTGAATTCCTAGTTTAAGTTAACATATATACTCTATGTCGAGGTAGTATATAAAGATTTGTTGATATAACAGAGATTTTGCATTATTTCAGTTTGAAAAGCAAATTTAAATTCGTGTTGTATTTCTTCTTCAGTTCTCCATAGTTTCTTTCAGAAAAACAAAACCTTAAATAGAGCATAGGGCTTTGCCATGCCCGTATCATCTATTCGTTTCTGGAGAATGGATTCATTATAGTGTTTTTGAGATCTTTTTTTTGTGTTTCAGTTTCGTCTGGAGTTGCGCCCTCTGCTGCTGATGTTCTAAAGGATGCTTCGCCACTATTTTCCGTTTTTAAAACTTCATTTTTAACGTCCCGGATCAGCATGGTTAAGCAGCTACGTGAGTCGCTTTTGAGAATATTACTTTTTTTTGCCAATAAAATAATTGATGCGAGCGCAACAAGAATCACAAGAATTGTCAGAATATTGCTGCCGCCTCCTGTTCCTGTAAATAATCCCGTGACATGAGGATCATTTGTTTTTGTTTCCTCTGCCGGAGACGCAGGTTCTGGTTGTGGATTTATGCCATTTACGTTTAATGTGAAGCCTGATGTTGTGGCTGCAACGTCTGATTTCGCATTTAAGTTTACAGTGTATTGTTGTTTACACAAATTGTTTGTACACTGATCTTTGGGTAAAAGGAGCTTCATTTCAATTTCCTGATTTTCGCCGGCATCCAGTTGGTCAATTTTGGAAGAGCTTAGCTGATACCATCCTTCGGGGATTCCGCTGACAGAAAGAGCAATGTCCGTGACTGCGGACTGGCCGGTATTGCTTATAGTAAATGCGATGAAAGATGGTATGTCCAGATCCAAAGATGGTGAGACGGGTGTTGAAATTGCGAGCGCTTTTTTTCTATATGTTGTTATTTTGATGGTTTTTTTGATTAAATAGGGATCTTTTCTGGCTTCTACATTCAAATCAAAAGTGCCTTCTTTTTCGGGAGCGCTGAGTGTTGCTGAAAAATCACCACTAGAATCTGTTGTAACTTTCCCGGAAATGCCTTCTACATTGTAAGTTATTGTTGCATCACTTATAGCGTTTAGCTCTTCATCCAATAATTTTCCGTTTAAATTCAGTTTTTCTTCCAGACAGTATTTCTCTTTATCCAGACTTACATCCAAATTAATACTTTTTTTCTCAAATATGGTAAAGGCGGATAATGCTTCTGTATAAATACTGATTAAGTTTCTTTGTGTGTCGATGGTTGCTTCAATATCTTCCCAGCCGCCCTCGCAGATTCTTTCATTATAATTCCATTTTTTGCACCTGTATACCATTATTCTGTCCTCGTCTGTAAACTCTGCATCTGAGTAGGGTATTTTCAGGTGCGCACCCTTAAATGGCAGTGCAACTTCCAAAACCACTGTCTTTTTTGAGTCTATGTCTTTTGATTCGAAGTAATCGTACTGAATTATATTCTGGATCAATTCAAAGTTACCGTCGCTGGAGCGAAGGTCCACGTCTATGAGTTTTGTCTGAAATTGGGGGAATAATATTTCAATAGTGTATGTTCCCGGTGGAATAACTGTAGAATAGTGCCCTGCGTTATCTGTTTTGATTTTCTCTTCAAAATATGATGATTTCAGCCTGATATCAACGCTAGAGGCAGGGCTGTCTTTTGCGTTTAGCAGGGTACCTTTAAACGGGAGGCTAAACTGAATCGGAATTGACTTTGAGCTTTTTGCATCTACTTCCTTGTATGTTACGTAGATGTCAAGGTCGTAAGGTTTTTCTCTTGGTGCGCATTTAGGTATGTTTACCAGTAAAATCCAGTCATCGTCTATATAATCTATTTTTTCGATTTTTACTTTTTTGCCGTCCAGTTTTGCCTCAAATCCTGAAATGTATGACTTATCAATCAGGTCTTTTTTGTGCAGTACCTCGAGGGTGACTTCGATGTCTTCTGTGTCTGTCAACCTGTATGGGGTAAAGAAGGGCGGGTTAATAATATTTACATTAAGCAGAGGGTTAATTTCACAATAGTCATAGGATATTAAGGAAATTGATTGCTCTTTGTATGTTGCAGTAATCTTTAAGTCATGCATATCATAATCGTCGAAAGATTGCGGAACTTTTGCTTTTATGTTCCAGTAATTTGCTGTGAATACGGGTGTTCCCTGCAATGGGATTTGAGTGCTGCCGAGGCAGATTTCGAAGGTTGCGCCTGTGGTGACTGGATCTGCGTTGTTTTTAAATTCAAGCCTGAGGTCCAGTACATCGCCAGGATAAATCAGAGGAGGCGCAGTAGAGACCAGATTAGAGCTTAACTCATCTACTGTAAGTATTGTGCTCTCGTTGCCTGATTCGTTTGTTGATGAATTGCTGCAATATATGTTTATTTTATAGTTGCCTGAAGGCAATGTGTTTTCCAATGAAATGGTTCCTGTGTAATATCCTGAAACATTTTCCAGATTGACGTGTGCAATGGTATTAGTGTTGCCTGTTAAATCAGCCCAGGCATGTGTGGATGAGCATGTGCAATTTATGCTTATGTAGTTTTGGGTTAGCCATGAGCCTGTGTTACTGTTAACCCACAGTTCAGTTGGAGCTATACCGCAGGAGAATGCATGAGATGCAGAGGCAAGGCTAAATAAAAATAGCAGTCCTGAACATGTCAAATATATTGGCTTCATATTTATCCCATCATGGTTTTAATTCCTGCAACAAATTTTTTCAAAAATATATTGTCGGGAGGTTTGTACTTTTGGCCTGTGAGGTCACATGCGAGCTTTTGGAATTCGATTGAGGATGGTGAAAACGGGCTGTGAGATATTATTGGTGTTTTTTCAAACAGACTTCTTTTTACGTTAATGTCTTCAGGTATTGTGGATAATATCGGTACGTCGCACATTGTCACGATTTCAGTGGGGCTCATCTCATATTTTT
>CBDUVR010000104.1:0-5344 GCA_965370705.1 uncultured archaeon
TCTCTCAACTGCCCTGAACCAGAAATTCAGCGGGCTCTCACACATTTTCTCCATATTCTCAACCTCCCTCTAATGATTATATCTAGCAATAGAATAAGAACCGCGCCATATAAACCTAATCCATACATACCTTGCCGATATACTCAAGGCAGATAATATCAAACAAACATCAACAACAAAAAACTTGACGTATATGGCAAAGCTACGCATACAATATACAACAACTTCGCCGATAGAATCACGCAACACTATACTCTCTCCACCGAACATCCCCGGACGCCTTAACCAGCTTCAGCCCGACAAGCTTCTCCATATAATTCCGATACGCCCTCTCAGACACCTTACCGGCAGTCCTCTCATTAAAAACAGCCCAAATCTCAGACGACTTCACAACCCCCTTCTCATGGACAATCGAAAAAAGCACCTTCTGGTGCTCACCCAAACTCTCGACAATCTGCCTGACCTTAACAGAAACCGCATCCTTATGCGCACGAATCACATGCTCCTTCCCAACCTCCTTAAGCCCCTCATCCTCAGCAAAAAGCGCAGCCTTCCGAAGGATCTCAAGCCCAACCCGCGCATCGCCATCAGCCTGCACAGCCGCAATCCTCAACACAATCGAAGATACCGCACCGGGCGCAAAAGCAAGATTCACCCTATCCGAAAGAATATCACACATCTCATCAACAGTATACGCCTTAAACTCAAGCCACTCAAGAGCAAGCGAACTCTTGATTCTCGCATCAACACCCGCAAGCGCATGCTCATCATTAGAAATGCAGACAATCCCACAGCCGCTCCGGCAAAGATCATAAAGCACATCAAAACTCTCAAGTCGGTCAACCTCATCCAGGGCAACAATCAATTTCTTCCCGCTCTTCTTGAGATTCCCCTCGATATCCTCAAGCAGCTCTTTGGTCTGCCTCCTCGGGTTAGAAAAAACCTTAAGCTCACTTACGATCCTCGACAAAATAGCATGAGTAGACGTCGTCTTCCAGCAATTAACATAGCACGTCTTCGCATTATCAGTATGAGAACAAAGCTCATCAAACATCCAGAGAACAAGCGAAGTCTTGCCAACCCCGGTAGGCCCGAACAAAAACACATTCCTTGGCATCCTCCCGACAACCACCGGCTTCATGCACGACGCAAGATAATCCCTCTGCCCTTCACGATGAAAAAGCCTCGTAGGTGCAAACACCTCTGTAAGCGGCTCCTCATTCTTGACAATAGTCGCCTCAACATCAAACAAATCAGACATAATCATAATTAAGCAAGATAAATTAATATAAATTAATCTAAAACCTCAATCAAAACTCAAAAACTCCTTGACAATAGTCATCAAAGAAAGCAGCGCCATACAGCTAGTAACAATCGTATACAGCACAACATTATTGCTCATATCACAGACTTCACCAATCTGGTTGGCATACTGGTACAAAAGTATCACTGAAGGTATAAAAACAATCACAGCCACAAAAACATTAAAATTATTCAACGACCCCTTCATACTACCTATATTAACCATACCCCTATATATAAATATCGAAAATATAGCGAGGGATGGATTTGAACCATCGACCTTTGGGTACCACAGGCGGCACAGAATACTTCTGCCGTCATATGAGCCCAACGAGCACTCCAGGCTGCTCTACCTCGCTGCAAACAAAAAATAGAGATATAATCCCAATACTCAAAACAAACATTTATATATCTTCCCATAACCAAAAAAAGAACCATGAACATACTTGGCATAGACGAAGCAGGCCGCGGACCGGTAATCGGCCCACTGGTACTCGTAGGAGCCTGCATAAAAAAAGAAGACGAAACCTTTCTGAAAAAATCAGGCATAACAGACTCAAAGCTCCTTTCACCAAGAAAACGCGAAACCC
This sequence comes from uncultured archaeon, assembly GCA_965370705.1. Lineage (GTDB taxonomy): Archaea > EX4484-52 > EX4484-52 > EX4484-52 > B79-G9 > B79-G9. The sequence continues at coordinate 1,893 of CBDUVR010000104.1, forward strand.
TCGATGAGCAAATCAGAAAAACAGCCAAAAACGTGAGACTTATAGTAATCAGTGCAAAACAAATCAACCACGATATGAAATACATATCCCTGAACCAGATAGAAATGAATGCCATGATAAAGATAATAAACTCAACACCCAAAGCAGACCAAACAATAATCGACCTCCCCTCGAACAGCAAAACATTCACGCAGGAGCTGGAGGCAAAAATAACCACAAGAACAAAAATAACAGCAGAACACAAAGCAGACCTGAACTACATACCAGTAAGCGCAGCCTCAATAATTGCCAAAGTCGAGCGCGACAGGCAGATAAGACTCATCGAAAAAAAGCACAACATACAGATCGGCTCAGGCTACCCCGCAGACCCAAAAACAAAAAAATTCCTAAAAGAATATATACAGTCACACGACACACTCCCGGACTACATAAGAACAAGCTGGCAAACCACAAAAGACCTCATAAAAGAGAAAACCCAAAAAGGCCTGAAAGACTTCTAGAGAACAAACCTTTCCAGAAAACATAGCCAATAGTTGGGCGGGTGGGGGCTCGGGGATGGACATCACAAAGAACCAAGGGGAAGATACTCTTCATCACAGGATATCACAACACACAAGAACAAATATAAAACAAGAAAAACAAAAAAACAAACCATGAAATACTACGCATGGAAACTCCTTGCAATAAACGTTGCAGTCTTCATCCTCGAACTAACATCCCCCTACATAATTCCCCTCTTCGCCCTGAACCCGGCCCACATCATCCAGACCCCATGGACCCTGGTTACCGCAATGTTCCTCCACGCGACAACAACAATTCTCCCCGACGGCGCAGCCGTAATAAACCTAAACCACCTCCTCCAGAACATGGTCGCACTCGGTCTCTTCGGGATACTCCTTGAAAAAATAACAGACTCAAAAGAATTTCTCACCCTCTACCTCGCAGCAGGCATATTCGGAAACATTGCAGGCCTGGTATTCTACCCCGACTCAATATCACTCGGCGCATCCGGCGCCATAATGGGCATACTCGGTGCACTCACAATCCTGCGCCCGAAAATGGTAGTATTCCTCGGCGGCCCAATCCCACTAATACTCCTCTCAGGCATGTGGATACTCATAGACCTCGCCGGCTTCTTCGCACCAGTAGACAACACAGGTCACGCCGCCCACCTTGCCGGGTTTGCAGCGGGAATAATATACGGCATACTCAACAAAAAACGCTTCGCAGAAGACAAAGAAATAAAAGAGGAAATAGAAGACGAACTCTCAGACGAAGAAATGGAAGCATGGGAAAACGAGTACATGAAAATTATATAAACCCCTTAAGACAAATATTGCACGGAGATACAATGAAAAAAAAATTAATCATTATTACATTTCTATTGGCATACCTGCTGACAATATCAACAATCGAAGCACAACTCGGCACCGACAACCCATGCGAATACACAGAAAAAGGCAACCCGGATTCCGAAGTTTTCTGCTACAGCGAAGACTACCTGACACAGGGAGACACAACCTACTTCCTCATTAATGTAGACCAGGACAAAACACTCAACATATCAGGAGCCATAGTCGCCAAAGGCGACGATATCCGCATAAACAACCTCTATGACCCCTTGGGATCTGCAAAAGCATCAGGCAGCATCACAAACAAACACAGCATCCACAACCCAATACTTGGAATATGGCTGCTCGACATCAAAGGCCAGACAATACTGTCAAGCGACGGCCTCTTTACTGTAAGCTCAAACTTCGACATATACAAGCCGCGCAAATACAAAATAAACACTGCAATACTCCAGGATCACATCAAATTCTACAAAACATACATAAAAACAGGAACAAGAGAAGAACATCTTGCAGTATCCTCCAATTGGTCTGATAGATACTCCAACATGCAAATAACAATCATCAGCCCTAACGTAAAAACAAAAAATGACATCTCAATAGGTGACGAAAAAGTCGCACAGGCATACTACTTAAACCCCGGAACCGTCGCAGAAGGAAGCTGGATAACACAGTTGAGAGCCTTCGATGCGCGCGCAAATCTTGACTTCTACTCAAACTACAAATTCAGATACATAGAAGACCAGGAAATAATCAACGGGATAATACGCGAAAAAGAAATAAAAGAATACCCGATAATCATCACAGATTCAACCACACCCCTTGCCATGACAACAATCAGGCTGGAAGCCGGCGACATCGTCAGGATATACAGCGTCTATGACCCAAGCGGCGAAAAAAGACAATGCGCAGCATACACGGACGGCTGCGCAATAAAAGACCCGGAGCCAGGCATATGGCTCATAAACCTCGAAGGTCAGACAGTAACAGGTCATGCACCCTTCCGCCTCGCAAGCACCCACTCAACATACATACCCGGAGACTTCGAAGCAACAGACAAAATAAAAAACAGGGGAACAGTCTTCTATTACACTGAGATACTCACAGAAAACAAGACTCACCTCGTAGCAGTCTCAAACTGGACAGACTTTGAGCCAAACATGGAACTCACAATAATCTCAACAAACTTAAAATCCGTATACGACCAGTCAGAAACTGACGAAAAAGTAACACAAAAAGCATTTCTGACACCAGGCGAAATAGCCGAAGGGCGCTGGATAATACAGGTCAAGTCAATATGGAAAGAATCAGAAGTAACCACAAAATCAAACTACAACCTCACGCGCGTCCCCACACAAATGCAGCTCAATGCAGACCTGGCAATGGGCGAAAAAAAGACATATTATATTGATGTAACAGAATCAGCCACACCATTAGTCCTTACATTGACAGCATTCCAGTCCGGCGACGAATTCAGAGTAACAAAAGTTCTAAAGCCTGACGAGAAACCAGGCACCTGCCAGAAAATACCATCAGGAAAAGAATCATACACCTGCGCTGTAAAAGACCCCGAACCAGGCATCTGGACAATAGAAGTAGCAGGGCAAAACATCATCGGTGAAGGCCCGTTCAATCTCGCAAGCACTTTCAGGATAACAAGCTGCGGAAACGGAGTATGCGATGCAGACGAGAACTGCGGCACATGCAAAAAAGACTGCCAGTGCAACAGATCAATGTGCCACAGAAATACATGTGTACAGCCGCCAAAAACAGTAGGCGAAAGAAAGGCATGGCTAAAAGACGACCTTGAGGACGGGCTAATAACACAGGAATCATATGACGCAAAAATAAACGAACTAAGCACCCACGAAGACACACAACTCCTGTCAGGATTAACAGCAGAGACAGAACCAGAAGAAGAGCCCGAAAAAGAGGAAAAAGACAGCACTATCGAAAAAGTAAAATCAATAATATTCAACCCGCTAATAATAATCCTGATAATCGGGCTTGTTCCAGCAGCGCTAATAATCTACAAAAAGAAAAAAGAACCATCACTCTGATAACCAAAGAACTAATCAACCCTTAATCCCCACAAGCTGC
>CBDUVR010000105.1:0-5318 GCA_965370705.1 uncultured archaeon
GTGTTTTACTATAGTTTTACTGTCTTTGATGTGTTTGATGCTTGTGCGCATTATGAGGCAAAAAGAAGAGTTTAAAAGTTTTTGTCTGCAATTAATGATAAGGGAGGATAAGGGATGGATGGTAAAGTGCGCCTTGTGCGCTAAGGTGACATAATGCTTGTTGAGATGGCCCGGGATACGGAAGTGTTTGGATCTGTGAAGATTCATGAGTTGCAGCGCGTGCTGAAGTTTGATTCGGGTGATTTTGAGAACCCGAGGGTGTGCAATGTTTCTTTTGAAGCGATCAGGGATGTTTTGAAGCGCATGGCAATCATTATACCTGTGAAAAATGAGAACATGCATCTCCTGGATGGTGTCCTGAGGGCGATCCCGTTTCACTGCTCTGTCATTCTTGTGTCTAACAGCGACAGGGACACGCATGACGTCTATCAGACAGAGGTAGATGCTGTAACGAACATCCATGACCTTACACAGCAGGAGATACTCTGCATACACCAGAAAGATCCTGCGCTGGGGGATGGATTTCATAAGGCAGGGTATGATTCTATTCTTGATAAGAAGGGGCTTGTGAGAGACGGCAAATCAGAGGGGATGATTGGGGGGATGATGCTTGCAAAATCAATTGGAAAAGACTTTATGGGGTTCATTGATGCGGATAATTATATCCCGGGGTCTGTGCGCGAGTATATACTGGATTTTGCCGGGGGGCTGTGCATGTCCAAGTCGCCGTATTCTATGGTGAGGCTTCACTGGAAGTATAAGCCGAAGGTTGTGGAGGATAAATTCTATTTTAAAAAGTGGGGGCGGGTTAGTGAAACTACGAACAAGTTTCTCAACCTTCTGCTTTCAGATCACACTGGATTTGAAACCGGGGTTATTGTGACCGGGAATTCAGGGGAGCATGCGTTGACTACAGAGCTTGCGGATATCATGACTTATTCCAGCGGGTATTCTGTTGAGCCGTATCATTATATTTATCTGTTTGAGAATTTCGGGCCGGATGCGGAAAATACTGTTAACCCGGACGCTGTGACTGCTGGTGTTGAGGTATTCCAGATAGAAACACTGAACCCGCACCTGCATGAGGAAAAAGGGAGGGGGCATATCAGGAAAATGCTTGCCGGGTCTCTCAGCACAGTCTATTACAGCAAGCTATCCAATGACGGTATCAGGGAGAAAATCGTTGAAGAAATAAAGGATCTGCAGAAAAGCTGCAGGAAGCCAAAAGAAAATGCCCGGATGCCACCTATTGGCGGCATTGATGTGGATAAATTCATGAAAGGGCTTCAAAAGAATTCAAAAACGTATTTGAGACTCAAGCAAGGAGAGATTAGCGGGGAAGCAAAACATGAAAAGAGTAGTTTACACTGACCTTGACGGCACTCTTCTGGATTTTTCTGATTATTCTTATGATACTGCACTTCCTGTTTTGAAAATTCTGAAGAAGAAAGGTGTCCCGGTTGTGTTCTGCACTGCAAAAACAGTGTCTGAGAACAGGTATTATCAAAAGAAGACGGGGATAAATGATCCTTTTATTGTGGAGAACGGAGGGGCTATTTTTATCCCGGAGGATTATTTTTCATTTAGTTTTGAATGCAGAAAAGCTGGTGATTATTGCGTTATCGAGCTTGGGTCGTCGTATGATAAGCTTAGAGGTGCATTGAGAGAGATTAGAGATGAGACCGGATTCCGGATAAAGGGGTTCGGGGATATGAGTGCGGAAGAAGTTGCTCTTGATACGCGCCTGAGCATAGAGATGGCGAAGCTTGCGAAAGAGAAGAAATACAATGAGAGCTTTATTTTTGATGAGGGTAAGGAAAAAGAGGGGATTTTGTTTAAAAAAATCAGTGAAAAGGGATTTTCTGTGACTCACGGGGGAAGGTATTACAATATCCATGGGAAGGATGCTTCCAAGGGGAAGGCTGTCAGGATTCTTACCCTGCTTTTTGAGAGGGAATTTGGGAAAGTTGAGACTGTCGGTGTCGGGGACAGCAGAAATGATATATCTATGCTTAAGGCAGTCAGTCTGCCTGCTGTTGTGAAGAATAATAAAGGGGGGTGGGTTGATGCTGATGTTGTGAATCTTTACAGGGCGAGCGGGGAAGGACCGAAGGGATGGGTAGAGGTAATGGATAAGTTTATAATCAACAAAGACTGAGTGATATATATGGATGAGAAGAAGAGTGAGGGGAAAGAGAGGATTTTCCTTGTTCCGCATACGCATTATGATGCGATCTGGGTTTTTACTAAAGAGGATTATTTTCATATCAATATCACGTTTATCCTGAAGAACGTGGTTGAGCTTCTTGAAAAGACTAAAGACTACAAGTTCATGATTGAGCAGACCTTTTTGCTTGAGGAAGTGGAAAGAGAGTATCCTGAGCTGTTTTTGAAGATTGCGAAATATATAAAGGAAGGGAGAATAGAGATTGCAAACGGCGAGTACCTGATGGCAGATACCATGATACCCTCTGGTGAGACGCTTGTGAGGGAGATTCTTGCCGGGAAGAAGTATGTCAAGGAGAAGTTCGGGGTGGATGTTCCTGTAATGTGGCAGGCGGACAGTTTCGGGCTTAATGCGCAGCTTCCGCAGATATACAAGAAATGCGGCTATAAGCATGTTGCGTTCAGGAGAGGGGCGCCGATACGGAAGCCTTCTGAATTTTTGTGGGAAGGGCTTGACAGGACACGGATTCTTTCGCACTGGATGCCGCTCGGGTACAGGGCGGGGCTGAATCTCTCTAAGCTTGATGAGAGCTACCTAAAGCTTAAGGAATGCGCTGCAACATCATGCATACTCATGCCATCGGGGAGCGGGGTCACTATGCCGCAGCCTGAGACAGGGAATGCTGTAAAGGAGTGGAACCGGAAGCATGATGTGAAGATGAAGATTGGGACTGTGAGTGAGTTTTTCTCTGCACTTGAGAAGGAAGGCAGGGATTTCCAGGTCGTGAAAGGGGAAATGTATTGTGGCAAATATTCGGAGGTTTTTCCTGACTGCTGCTCAAGCAGGATGTGGATAAAGCAGGGGCTCTCCAAGTATGAGGACTGGGTTTTGCGGTGCGAGAGGTGGAGCACGATATCCTTTCTTTTGAGCCGTGATTATCCCTGTGATGAGCTTGAGAACTGCTGGCGGAGGATTTTGTTCAATGCATTTCATGATGCTGCCCCGGGGACAGGGATGGATGACGGATATGAAGAGGTGAGGCAGCATTTCAATGTTCTTAATACTACGCTTTTAAGTGTGTTTCCGAGTGTGCTTCAGTCGATTGTGGAAAAAGAGTCTGAGGGGAAAGATGGCGGGGATGTGGTTGTGTTTAATTCGCTGTCGTGGAAAGTGAGGAACTGGTGCGAGGTTGAGCTTAATTTTGATGTCGGGAAAGTAAGGGATGTCAGGGGACTGAAGAGCGGAAAGGAAGATATTGAGATTGAGGTAATAAAGTTTGCAAGGTATGAAGACGGGTCCCTGAGATCTGCGAAAATAGGGTTTGTTGCTGCGGTTCCTGCTTTAGGGTATAAAGTGTACAGGATCCTTGAGAAGAAGCCTAAAGCGCATCATGACAAGGATTTTATGATGAGGGGGAATACGATAAAGAACAGGTTCTTTACGGTTGAGACTGACCCTTCGAGGGGGGTGGTTGATATTGTTCACGGCAAGAATTCATATACTGCAAACCAGCTTGTTGTGGAAGAGGAGACGGGAGACCTTTATTATCACAGGCAGTCGCTGGATTATCCTGTGAAGACAGAAGAGGGAGACGGGGTGAAGTACGGCTCGTTTCGGGTGGAGAACTTTTACGTGGACAAGAGCCCTCTTCGGTATGTTATAAATATCAGGACAAATTATTTTTCACTGCGCTGGCCGTACAGGATGACTGAGAAGAGAGAGCCGCTGATATGGAGGCATAAGTTTCTTTCTTTTACAAAGAAAATAATCATCTACAGGGATATTCCACGGGTTGATTTTGTTACGCATGTTGATAACAGCCATCCGCGATTGCGGCTGAGGGTGAGGTTCTCTACTGATATTGAGTCTCCTGATTATGTCTGCGGGACACAGTTCGGGGCTGTGCGCCGGAAGACTGAGCTTGCGAAGTGCAAAGTGAAAGATAAATGGGTGGAGGATCCTACCGGCATATTCCCTTCTTTGAGGTGGGTTGATTATTCTGACGGGAAGAGAGGGCTGAGCGTGATTCATAAGGGCATACCGGAGAATGAGGTAAAAGACGGGAATGTCCATCTGACTCTGCTCCGGTGCGTCTCGATGCTTTCGTCTGACGGGAAGACAGGTCCTGCTGTGCCTGTCCCGGATGCGCAGGAGTTTAAGAAGTATGTGTTTCGGTATTCTGCTTACCCGCACAGGGGGGGCTGGCAGCAGGCTTCATCGTATAAGCATGCTCATGAATACAATACCGACCTTGTTGGGTTCCAGATAACGGATGTCAGGCTGCCTTTGATGAGGTCTTTTTTGAAGATTGAGCCAGATAATGTTGTTTTGTCTGCACTTAAGAAAGCTGAGGATAAGAATGAGGTTATTTTGCGGTTCTATGAGACGTCCGGGAGGCGGAGTGATGTTTCTGTCACATTGTTTATGGAGCCTAAGAGCGCCAGGGCTGTGAATCTCATTGAGAAGGATGACAAGGATGTGAAAAAGGATGTTAAAGTGAAGGGCGGTGTGATTAAGCTCGAGATGAAGGCTTTTGAAATCGTTACTTTGAGGCTGAAGTTTTAGGGGTGATGCTTATGAGAGCTGAAGAAAGACCATGGGGAGATTTCAAGCAGTTTGTTTCGAATAAAAAGTGCAGTGTGAAGATTATTGTTGTGAAACCAGGGGAGGAGCTTAGCCTGCAGGTTCATAAGAAGAGGGATGAGGTGTGGTATTTTTTTGATGAGGGGATTGTCGAGGTTGACGGAGCCAAGCGAAGGGTTAAAGAGGGGGATGTTGTTGAGATCAAAAAAGGGATGAGCCACAGGATTATCGGCGCTGAGAAGAGAGTGAGGGTTATTGAGGTGTCTTACGGGGAGTTTGATGAGAAGGATGAGGTCAGATTAGAGGATAAGTATGGGAGGGTTTAGGTGGTTTTGAGCCTGGTTTTGCTGAGTGAGCGGAATGACTGCGCTATTCAGTTAAATATTAATAATTCTTTGAGTATGGTTATGCATGAAGAAAATAATGGTTCTGTTGATTGTTTTTTTTTGTGTCTTTCTTGCGTGCGGATGCGCGGAGCCTGATGCGCCTTCTGGTGATGAGGGGAAGGTCAAGGTGGTTGTCAGCATTCTTCCTCTTGCTGATTTTGTTGAGAAGGTCGGGGGGGATA
>CBDUVR010000106.1:0-5251 GCA_965370705.1 uncultured archaeon
TTCCCACCGCAAACCAGTTAGTGTTGTTGTAACTCCAGTTACCAAAAGACGCGTTCGTTGCATTGACGCATACATAATAGTCTCCGGCAGGCAAACTGCTTATGTCCACATTCGTCGCATTCCACAAACTGCCATTCCAGAGCATTGCAATATTGCTGGCAGTAACTCCATGGCCTGTAACATTGTATATCGTATAGTTCAGGTGCCCATTACTGGCATTTATCTGCCCCCCGTCTGTTGCATTCGCAGTGATATTCAATGAAGTCACATCGGGGGAAACAACAATCCACGCATCCACCACTATCGTCGGGTCAAAATCACCCGCCCCTGTCGCAACTAACAAAACCAGCATGATTCCAAGCGCCCAAAGTGCCTTATTACCTGTTGTCTTCATCGCAAAAACCTATTCCTCTTCCTCTTCACCAACTGCAGCCATTTTCTTATGAACTGAACTATCCACCCCCACCTGAGTAGGCAGATAAACATGTGATCTCCCGACACTGATTCTCTGAACCTGACCCTTGTCTCTCAATGCCTCTAAATAACCAGTCAAAAATTCCCTGCGCATATTCAGCTTGCGCGCAAGCTCAGAAACAGACATCGGCCTTTCCTTCAGCATCTTAAAAAGTGTTTCTTCACCCATTATATTCCCTTGCCTTCACAGAATAATCACAGTAAAAATCAATACAAGCATCATCATAACTCGATATGTCGAGACAATTACATAACACTACATCGTATATTAAATGAACTCCTATATATATGTTTGTATTGCGTACAATATTGCACGCAACAAAACCAGAAAATATAAATTCAGCAAAATCCGATAGAATTGCATGCTCGAAAAATCAAGACAGTTCTTTCCCTACGAAGACATCAACGCAACCAAACATTACCCCATACTGACAATATCACTGATAATCGCAAACATCATAATCTTCATCTACAGCCTGACAAACTTCAAAGAAATAATATACACCTACGGTTTCACACCATCCAGCCCTGCAATAACCACAGCACTCACGTCAATGTTTCTCCACGGCGGCTTTGGCCACATTCTTGGAAACATGTGGTACCTGTGGCTCTTCGGCGACAACATAGAAGACAAATTCGGAAAAACCAGATTCATCGCAATGTACATCTTATCAGGAACCATCGCGCTGGCAGCCCAGTACCTGGCAGCCCCTGCATCACAGATACCTATCATCGGCGCAAGCGGCGCAATATCAGGCATACTCGGCGCATACCTCGTGCTGTTCCCGCACGTCGAAGTAAAAACAATTGGCCCCTTCTACAGAATATACAGGATAGAAGCCAAGTACCTGATAGCCCTGTGGTTCGTGATACAGCTCATCTTCGGGACCCTGAACATGGTCGGCGGTCTTGGCTCAAACATTGCATTTTTCGCTCATGTAGGCGGCTTCATATTCGGCCTTTTTGCAGGTCTGCTCTACAAGACAAAACATAGTACAGAAACAAACCAGTAAAAAGCTTTATAAAATCATAAGCCTCAATTACACAGATAAGACATAAGAAAGAATTTAAACGCTTTCTTCAGTGTTTTTAAATATATGGAGAGAATAGCTATGAGAGATTTCGACGATAAAGGCGGTTTTCGAAAAAATTCCGATAACAGGGGAGGATTTCGAAAAAGTTTCAACGGACCGCAAGAAAAGCACAAAGCAATTTGTTCTGAATGTGGAGAAGAGTGTGAAGTACCATTCAAGCCAACAGAAGGCAGACCGGTTTATTGCAAAGACTGCTACGCAAAAATGAAACCCAAAAGATATTAACCAGACTAACCCTTTGAACACACAGATATCGCAGACTTCTATTTCTTTTTTCTTTTTTTATTATTAGCGACACCAGAGACCCAAATCCATAGACAAGATCAATCTTCAACCCTGGGTGCAAGCACATAACTCAGTTCAACCTTATCCTTCGTAACAAAAGTGAACTTCAGTGGATAATCTTTTCCAAACTGCATTTTCACAGTATCAGCAACTTTCGACCCTTTCTCGATTTTCTTCAGGTAATCAAGAGAATATTTGGACTTGGCATCACCGGACACACTAATCCCCACAACATCAGGGCTGTTTTTAGTAAGCTGCACATTCACCTGGCTCAGATCACCCTCCGCAGCCATAGAAAAATTATCAGCCGTGGCAGAGAAAATCACAGTATCAGTAACTATCGACGCATCCCCTATACTCTCGGTAAGCACAGAACTCTTTGTTTCAACAGTCGCACTGAAATCGAGCGCCATATCAGGCACCTCAGACTTCTCAATATCAATCAGCGGTATCTTGAATACCCTGACAGAAGAATTTTTCAGTGTGACACTCAGCTTGTTTTGATCCTTCTCAAGCTCGAGAATTACCGCATCAGTAGATTTCGCCCGCTTCAGCACATTCATCAGGCTCTCGATATTGATGCTCAACTCCTCCTTATCATCCACCTTATACTCATCAAAAACCAACGACAGTAACTTAAATTTCACCATCGTCACCATAGTGGGGTCAGTTGCAGCTAAAAACATACCATCCTTGTTAATCTGGAATATGCCTTCACTAACCAGCTCAGAAACAGCAGCCAGACTATCCCTAAGCAATTCCACATCCGTTAAAGTCGCCTTAAATGACATCATAAACACCTCGCATGCAAATCAATATTGTAATTCTACTATATACCATATAACCATAATAATCATAAAATTATTTAAATAACACCTAACCCATCTTACTGTAATACCCCGTAACCGCATTATAAAGCTTCACATTCAGCTTACTCATATCCTGTATTATCTCCGCATGCAAACCAAAACCATCACCGGATGACCGTACTCTCCCAAAAACCCGGACCATCTGATTCTCCGAAACATTCAGAGCCGCGTCCGGCCCAACCACAACAGGAACAGCCCCGGTACCGTCATCAATAAAAATTGAGCCCGAATCATCAGCCCTGCCCACAACAGTACCAAGAACCCGCACCTTCGTATCAGAAGCCGGATCAATCTCATTGATTTTCCTCTCAACAAAAACATTACCATCCATATCCATACCCCTTGTTCCGTCGAGACATTTAAATACCTTGCGCACGCGCGCGCAAGGCGCACACACACAACCAACCAAAATTAAAAAAGAAAAAACCAAAACAAAGAACATCCTAACAAATACCAAGACAAACCCACAGCTCTCCAAACCTTTTAGACACTAATCAAAATCATCCAAATCCGAAAAAGTTTGGTGATATTGAGAAAGTTGTCGAGAGAATTACTTGATTTGCCCTGCCGATATGCTATGATGCCTTCCCAACTATAGCACTAAGCACTTTTTTTACTTCCTCTAGAGTCTCGGGCATATTAGTAAAGTTCGGGCAATATTCGACGACAGAACCGTCATGATATATCTCATCGAACAGACCTAAAGCATCACGTGCCGCTGTGGCTGCTACACGCCGATATTCATCAGTCATGTCCGAATATTCCTTTACCAACTCACTTATAGGTTGCTCTGTATTCCCAATTCCTTCTTCTTTAAGAACCCTTAAATCCTCTGCCCTTTGCGCCTCCACTCTAGAAAAATAAATGTCCGCTTCAGAAGAATAGCGTTTTGCTTTAACAAAATTGGCATCTGCCAGATACACTCTAATGGCATCTGTTTGAACATCCTCCGCAGTCAACTTTTCGATAATCTCATCATACCAACCTAAGTCACACTTACCTTGTAGAGAAAACGATACAAGATTAAGAAGCTGCACTTCTCTTCTCTCTGCTTCGGTCATTCCTGCTGTCATTCCTATTTTCATATTTACACCTCATGACTTCTTAATTGATTGCTTCCGTGGCAAATTACTATCGTTACTACTAATCTCTCCACAAATACTTTTAAACCTTGCGCTGGCTCAATCCACTAATAGACCATATTGCACAAGAAAAAAACACTCAAAAAACTCAACTATACTCACGCCACGTCTTCCTGCACTTCAGGCAGCGATAAAACCGGGTCTCAGGCTCGTCACTTTACCGCGTCTGCTGTGTCCACCACCCCGCCTTATTATGCCCGCACTCAGGACATTCAGCATCAGTAACAGGCAAAGTCTCAGCAGAACCATCAACAACAGGAATAGCATCAAAAGGCTCATGAGTTCTCTTCTCTTTCAACTTGAACTCTTTCCCTTTCTCCAAAGCAACCGTCTTGCCGCATTTATTGCACACAAGAACTACCGTATTCTTCTTCTTCACCGGTGCCATAAGACTGCCGCACTTCTCACACAATTTCATAAAACCATCTGCCAGATAGACATAACTGCTCTGGAAAACAAATAACTTATGCGCAATTAGAACAAACAAATATATAAATGTATCCATCAGGCGGCGCTATCAGCAGGTAAACTTATACGAAAGAAGCCCGCCGATATTGCCGTGAAGCAGTTCCGTCAGTATCAGCTTCGGCTCACCTAAAAGAGGCACCCTGTAAACCACTTTACCTTTAAGCCACCCAGGCTTCACAGCCCATGCATCCGCCGAAGGATTATTATCACCCCAGCTCACAAGCGTCCCGTCCTCATTAATCTTATACAACCGATGCACTATCAGCTTATTTCCTGGCGGGCACCCGGGATTATCTGACGGGCACACATAGACAATAATATCCCCGTCAGTCCTGCCTGCCTTCAGCTCACCAACATCAACGCCCTTCAATATCAGCATATCCCCCCTGTCAAGATTAGGCAGCATAGAGCACGACACCACAACCACGATAGGGTCCTCGGTACTAAGCGCAAACCTAGGCGCCTGGTAAAGAATCACTATAAGAATCAACAAAAAAAATAGATGCACAACATTTTCGGCAAACTCATGACTTTCAAGATAATCATGCAACTCTCTAATAACCATAAAATCTCCTTCAAAAACGAACAAGTGCGACCCGCTTACTTTCCGCCGCACACCATAATGTACAGATAAAAATAGTACATACTGCTATTTAAACATTCTCAACATGAACTTCCGAAAGCAAAAAATGCTATCCTCCTCATATCACATATAACATATACGTCTGCACCCAAGCAAAGCGACGCTATCAGCAGGTAAACTTATACGAAAGAAACCCCTCTTTATCACCATGAAGCAATTCAACCAGTATAGTCAGTATCCTGCCATTAAGGAGATCAGTAAGTATCAGCTTCGGCTCGCCCAAAAGAGGCACCCTGTAAACCACTTTACCTTTAAGCCACCCAGGCTTCACAGCCC
>CBDUVR010000107.1:0-5247 GCA_965370705.1 uncultured archaeon
TTTGAATAAGGGCGTGTGTGAGTGCGGCTGTGAGTTGGATTATGCTGGTCCGCTTTATACAGGGAGCCTGTTTGATTGGGATTTTGTGCGGAAGACTGAGCCGATGGATTCCAGAATGGAGAAGTTTTTTGGCATTATCGAGGAGGAGTCGAGAGTGAGTGGGATGCTTTATGATATACATGAGACTTGCAGCAAGAATAAGCTTGATACTGTGAAGCGGGATGCTCTGGTGGATAGATTGAAAGGGAAGGGTTATAAGGCATCAGGGAGTGTTTTTGGGGGGTTTAAAGTGAGGACTGATGCGCCTTTGAATGTGATTGTTGAGTGCATTAGAAATCATGAATCTATTTGATGCTCATTACTGCCTTTACGCTTTCTATTACCCAGTATTCGACTTCTTTGCCTTCTTGTACTGCGCTTTTGAGGTTGTCCGGTATTTGCGTTTCAAACATTTCGTAGGTTTCCATGTCCATGAGTTGTGCGCTGTCGCCTGATATCGACACTATCTGACCGAGGCGCTTGTCTACGACGGGACAAGGTATTTTTGCGTCGCCGGGCTTCATGATCATTCTTTTCTTGCTGTCGATTAGGCCGATTGCTTCTATTTTGCATTTCAGGTGCCCGTGTTTACCTGGCGCGGATTTTGAATTGTCTACTACCCGACAGGGTACATCATCAATCATGATGTAGCTTCCTTTCTTGAAGTGTTTTGCTTCAACCTGCTCTATAGCCATAAGAATTACCTCACTGTCTTTTATTTTAGGATACTGAATAGAAGAAATATTGTGTGCATATTTTTTTATATATTCCTCAACGTAGCTTCTTTGCTGAAATAATTGCAACTTTATCATAAATTCTTAGCAGTATTATACAGACCAGGATTTGCCCGCCAACAACCATTAAGATGCTCATGACTAGTAGTGTAGTCAGTAATTGCTGGGACATAATTCCTGCAGACAGGAGCATAAATTCGATTACAGTTATCAATATCAATGCTGCAACAAAGAATAATTCTATATTTTTCGGACCTAGTTTCATGTTGGCACCAGATTAGCTTATGGCGGCGGCGGCGTAGTTTGTGCAGGTGGGCGCCTTCTCTGGAGTATTGCTGCTGCGCCTGTTCGAGTACCCTGACCGCCTAGCTGAATGGTTTTCAGTCTCTTTTCTATTGAGGTTAATGTTTCTACCATTTGCGTGTTAGTCTCGGCATTTTTACTGGTTGAAGCTTCAAGTTTATCAACCAGTGGCGTAACAACGTTGTCTATTATTTCTTTTGACATTGTCTCTCCACCTTCCTGTTCTCCTGCCTCTTTGATTATGTCTACGAATTCTGACATCTTGGTTTGCGAGTCGTCGATTTTTGATATCAGTATTGATATGTCCTCTCTTAGGCCCTGGTTTGCTTTTACGACTTCGTCAACTATTTTCTGGTTCATCTCTACCATGTCGATGACTTTGTCTATGAATTTCTCTAAGTTTGACATGGATTTTGTTGTTTCTATTACTTCAAGCCTTTTTTCCAGGCGCCTTAATGGCGTTACGGGAACTACTTCGTAATCATCATGCGGTATTTCAACTTCTTTGGAATCCATATTTTATCCACCTGCTCTCTTTGTTTAGTAAGAATATGTATTAAGTAGTTTATATAAGTTATGGTGAGATTGTGATGAGGGTGCCGAGGGATTGGAATGTGGGGTTTGCAAGTGACGGCAGGATAGAGGCAGAAGCTTGTGGTTAAATATCGCCGGTTTTTTGGTTTTTGATATCCTGCTCTTTTTTGTTTTCCTGCAGTGGTGGTGTGATCTTTTTTTTCCTGTAGAAGTCGTCAACAGAATCTGATGTTGGAAGGGAAAGCGACTGGGTAATTTTGAAGCTGTCGCACGATGAGTCAAGCATGTCTTTTATTGTTTTTTCGTTTTTTTCGTTGATTTCTTTTAAGTCGGTTCTTTTTGTATTCTTTTCTTCTTCATGTTTCTTTTTGTCCCAGTGGCGAAAGAGGATGAACCGGGCCAGCTTTTTCTTTGGCGGGTCTATATCATCGAGGGCATGGGATGTTTTCGCGTTTCCCCGGAACATTTTGCAGTCGGCTGTTACGTGTTCGAGCATGTCTGACAGTTCTGTTTTTGATACTGATTTGCCTATCCGGAAGTGATATGATGCGACATCTGATGAAAATACCAGTTTGTAATGTTTGCTGTTGTCTCCTTCGTAGGTAATTCCGAATAGCATGTTGACACCATGTGTTGAATGATATTGTAATGTAGTATCTTAAATATAAATATGTAGAGTCTGTCTTAGGGTATGTTTCCTTTTATGGCTGGGTGTATAGTACCTTTTTGAAGGTTGGCGCCTTTGAGGTCTGTGGTTTTGCTTTGTGTATTGGGTTGTGAGGGGTTTTTGTCTATCGGAGGGATAAATTCACTTGCATTGGGAAAGTGAAATTAGCACTTGGCAGAAATAAAAATGAAAACATTTAAATAAATTGCGGTACTTTACTACTCTATTGGTATTAGAGGTGATTATATGGTTACAGTGGATGGAAGTGCATCATACAAGATTTTTAGAGACGGTGACGTTAGTGGGTGTACTATTTTAAATACAAAAAGAATTGGTAGAGAAGTACTTGATGAGCTTTCAGGAAAGTTGGTGGGTAAATATCATAGTCCTGGCGCTCTTATGGTAGCAATAGATCATTATTTATGTCCGGAGATACTTAAAAAAGATGCTTATGATAATGTTATGTATTGGCTAAGCAGAGTTGATGAATCGGCTTCTTTTAAGGTGACCCAATAATATTAAGATTCGCACTGTTGACAATTAGCTTCGGCGCTGTGTGTTTTTTGGTGAAGTTTGCTTAATTGTTGTTTGCTTTGACTATGAAAGAATGAAATGTCAGATATGCAAGTTAATTCTCTATTTTGATGTGTTCAAGTATCTTGTTTTGGCACCGGATATATTCACCAGTGCCATTGTCCTTCAGCGCGAAAGTAAAAATAGAATCGCCTCTCCCATATGAATCGGGAACGGGTACCGGGATTACAAGAGCGATTATGTCTCCCTCTTCCATGAAAGGCAGCTGCGTATCAAATGCTATGATTCCCGGACCCTCTGTTTCTGTTATCAGTGTGTGGATAGAATATTTTCCTCTGATATCCTGGGCCTTAATATAATAAGCCAAGTCTGTGGTTTTTCCAACATGCAGATTGTCAAGTTCATATCCCAACACAATTACAGGTCCGTAGTCTATTAGTACCGGGTTTGTTATTGCTATGTTCCTGGCCAGAGCAGAGGTGTTATTCCTCGTGTTTACAATCACTATACTCATGTTCTGATTGTAATAGTCATTTATGCGCTTTTCCTTTACAGTTATCTGCCCGAGGTAAGGTGCATTATTCCTCGCACTCCTGCCGCTTAAAGGCATCCTCTTTCCAGTTGACGCATCGTAAAGGCCGAATCTTATCCTGTAGGTACTGTCGCTGATATGTGATGGTACAAGAACATCGTATTTTTCTGAAATTATGTCGCCAGGCGTCCATCCCGATGTAGGTGCAGGCGGCCTGTGGTCGTGCTGAAAAACAATCTTTCCGCCTGAGTCAATTGCATGAACAAATATGGTATAATCCTTTTGTACAGTGTCAAGTGATTTCCAGTAGTATGTGATCTGAAATTTGCGGCCTGGTGCAACCACTGTCGGATTCAGGTCATAGCCGAGGAATGCTATTTTTTCATCAAAAATATAGACGCGCGGTCTGCTTATTGTTGTCTTTTCCTGAGTAATACTCCTGCTATTGTAAAATGACTGAACATCCATTGAGGAGTCATACAATTCGTCAAAATAATAAGGTATATTCACGCTGCCAACTTCATTTGAATCTTTAGTTTTCACCAAAGCATGTCCCCTAAATAGCGATACATGCATTGTGTACACTGTTGCAGGAATATTCTTTGGTATAGTGATGTCATTCGATACCGAAAGAATCTGCCCTTTCTTCAATTCAATCGAAGGAAACAGAACGTGGTTTTGAAACACCGGCCCGTCAATGCAAAAATCCGTGACAACAGTCAGCCCCTTTATTGACATATCCTTTTTTGGCTGGAAATAGTAATTTATGTGCGCCTTTTCACCCCTCTTGAGGGAGTGGCGGATATCATAACCCAGGAACATAAGACCGCTCTCAAAATTAATCGTGCGCAACCGGGAGATTCTGGTGCCTCTCGCGTCCTCAAGAGACCCGTCAACCGGGTTATATATGAGATATTCTGCATTTTCGTCCATGTACTGCCCGCCATGTTTTGAAAGAATCGCAGGATAAGCAATATTCAACACTAACAATAATATGATGACTGCTGGCGCAAGATGCATCAGCGTCCTCTTCGGGTTTGCTGTCCTGAGAGTCAGAACATTTATGATTCCTGAATATAAACTCATAATTGTATGCGACCTTTTAGCAAGGATAATTAATGCAAAAAAGAAGCATATACCTAATATTTGCAGGATTATTGTCGTGGATGTTATCGGTATGTTCAGGTAAAGGTTTGAAAACATAACAACAAGAACAACAAAGGATATGCTCAATCCAATTGAGAATGCGATTCTTTCTATTTTATCAATTTCATCTTCATTAAAAAATGCATAGCTTGATATGAATCCAGGGATAAAAAGCACTAATAGAAGCCCTGATACTGACCTCAAGACCCCCGGCAAAAAAACATACAGCGCAATTCCAAGCAAAACCAGTGCGATTATACAGGAAAGGCAATTCTTTGAGTTCATAACAATATTACAACTGTGGAGTGACATTTAAATTGTTTTGGATGAGCAGAAAAAGCACAGTCAAAGAATAACATTATAAAGTTATGACTTTTATATAGTAACTATCAGAAGATGATACCCATGGCCAGAACAAAAAAACCCGAAAAAGAACCTCTTTTTGACAGGCTGAAAAAACGCCTCAAAAGACTCGCGAAGAAAAAAATACCCCTGCTAACAAAAAATGTAAGTTACTCATATAACAACAAACGTGTCCTCGAAAAGGTCAATATCAAGGTTCATGGCAGCAAAATAGTTGCAGTCGTGGGCAAATCCGGCTCAGGGAAATCAACATTCCTCAACCTCATCGCCGGCGTAATCGCCGGGAATTACACAGGAGAAATAAAGATCCTCGGCAAAAACAGGCTTTACAGTAAAGGCGACATAGGCTCTGTCCCGCAGGAAATATCACTTATGCCTGACCTGTCTATCAGGGA
>CBDUVR010000108.1:0-5235 GCA_965370705.1 uncultured archaeon
GCAATAGGAGAACAAATATTCTTGTTAAAATTGTAAGAAACTGTCAAACTTAGGTAGTATGGCGATTTAAACTATGTGCCTGGAATTTCTGCGTTAACTATTACAAGCATAAGCAAAATGTCTGGCCTCTTTATATGGCGGACTTAAATCACTAGAGGAACAACCATCGCCAAATACATCCTGCATTCTTTTTTCGGTATCTTCATCTATGATTACAGTAGAACTAAAAGCAATTCCATATATAATCTCCGAACGGTTTCCATTGGACATAATATTCACTTCATAAATTATGTTATTATTTATGACTGTAAGTTTAATAAAGCTTTGCATTTTCACTACTTTATAGAGATATCTATTTTGAGATATTTAAAGAATATGTAGAAAATGCAGAAAAAGACCCGACAAATTACTTTACATCGTATTCGAGAAAGTCGTGTGCTAGTGTGGCGTTTTTGAATATTTTTTGCGCCTCGTCCTCGAGTTTTTTTGCGCTCATGCCTGATTCCTGGTAGCGCCTTGAGATGTGGGTCAGGAATAGTTTTTTTACTGCTGATTTCTTTGCGATTTCTGCTGCCTGCTTTGATGTGCTGTGCATGAAGCTGCCTGCTTTTTCGACAAAGTCGCCTGAGAAGGTGGAATCGATTATGAGTACGTCTGCGTTTTTTGAGAATTTGATTATGTTTTCTGTGTATCTTGTGTCGCCTGTGTATACTATTTTTCTTCCTGTTTTCTTTTCGATTATGTCTTGGGGGCGGATTGTCTTTCCTTTATAATTTACAGGAAGGCCCTGCTTCAGTTTCCCGATTAGCGGGCCGGTGGATAAGCCGTATTTTGCTGCTTTTTTCATGTTTGCGGTCTCTTTGTCTTTTTCCCTGAATACGTAGCCGAGCGCGGGTATGTTGTGCTCAACGCGGAAAGGAATTATCTCGTATTCGCCGCAGTCTATCTTGTCTTTTTCTTTCAACTCTCTTGTGACCACTTCAAATGCCCTGAAGTAATATCCTACGGTCAGGAGCTGCTCTACAAATTTTTTGCTTTCTTTTGGGCCGTAGACGTAGAGGGGGTCTTTTCGGCCTTCAAGGCACATTGTCTGGATTAGACCCAAGAGACCTGCGAAATGGTCTGCATGCCAGTGCGAGATGAATATCCTGTCGATTTTCATGAACTTCAGCCTGAAGTTCATCAGCTGCCGTTGCGTGCCTTCGCCGCAGTCGAAAAGGAGACGCTCTTTGTTGTACATGAGAAATATTGAGGGCAGGTTCCTGTCTCTTGTCGGGACACCGGAGGAAGTCCCGAGGAATACTATTTTTATCATGGTGAATTATTGAGTGATTAACTTAAAATATTAAACTCAAGCTTTCAAAACTCATGGAAATATCGGTTAGATTGAGGTATTTCCAAGTTTCCTTTCCTAACAATAGCATAGAAGAAAGGTAGAGGAAATCATGAAATTTCCTGAGAAATGGTGCATTTCAAGCTTTTTTATTGTCGGTTCATACTCGATATATAGTAAAAAGCACAACTCTATTTACAGATATTGTGCTTTTTCCATATAGATTGCTCGCATTTTTGTCTAAATAGTTATGCAAGCAACTATATAAATAGCGGAAGATAAAATAGAAATTGAATTATATGATATACAAAGTAGTTGTCTCCACTATGATTGCGCTTGCGGCTGTTGCGCTTCTGTTTGGTATAATGCAGACGTATTTTTCAGGCACAATGACATCTGTTTCATGCAAACTGCACAAAAACGTAATCAGGCACATTCCCCTGCCGGGTTTTGCCAACCAGCCGCTCCCTGAGAAATGCGTGGTTGACCCGGATGAGGAGCGCCAGAGAGTAAGCAACATGACAAGCAGCGTGCTTGCGCATTTTATTGTCAGATGCTGGGAAAAGGCAGAAGAAGGGATGTATGGCAAAAAACTGGAATGCTTTGAACTTCATGCTGTGAAAGTAAGTGAATTTATAAATGAGAGTACTGTGACCGCTGTAATCGAATCTGAGGATAAGTGTTCATTTATTCCAAACTACTGGCTGGATGTTGAGAATGTGTCTTATCCTGGTTCGTGCGGAGTTGATGAAACTGAGAACAAGATTATGTGGAAGATGGAAGATCCAATAGTAGATGGGACGACTCTGATTTTAAAATATAATCCCCTGGCACACTGGGTTGAAGTGATATGAAAATGAAAAAGGGATTAGCACTTGAGATGATTGCAAAGCTGATGATTGGCTTAGTTCTTGCAGTTATTGGCATTGGTCTTGTATCGCATTTTTTGGGCATTAACCTGGATATCCCGGGGAGAATGGAAAATGCTGCCACTCATGTGCTAAGGGGGTCTTATGTTGATACCGGCACCAGACTCCAGGTGATTAATGCCTCATATACTTCAGAGCGGATAGCGAAATATATCAAAACATGCTGGGATACTACGCGCGATACTGAGCAGGACAGGCCTTGTTTCGCACTCCAGGGAAACTTTTCAGATGTTGATGGAGCAGAAGTCTTAAATATTCTGTCAGGTATAGACCCAAAAGTGCCTCCGAAGACGAATATTACGGTGTCATTCAGCACTACTGATATGGTTCTCATCTATTATGATTTCAGTGATGATGTCATTGATGTGAAGGGTTAAGATTGTCTCTAATCTGCATGATCTATGGCTTCTTCAGCAATATTGTATGAATGAGATGCAATACTGAATATGTTTGAAATAATTATGTTTACGGGTATCAGAATTTCTTTTTCAAGATTATCAAGATTAATGCTGTTTTTCTTTTTGACAAACTCGTCTTTCCTGTCAACGAGAATGTTTGCTGCGTGAAAATCTTTTTTGAAGTAACACTTCATTGCATTTTCATAATAGTCGAGGGTCATTTCATAAAACGCGTAAATTTCATTAAAAACATTGTCCGGAATAGCATCTTTGACCAAAACATTCTGCTGTGCGATTGCAACAATGTGGTCTGTCAGACCTTCAATCTGTTCAATAAGGCATTTATATGACATGCATTCCATTGTGCTGATATTCAGCTGCTTTAATATAAGCGAGTTTCTTATGGCAAGCCCTGTTTCTCTCTTGACTAGAAATGTTATCCTGTCTATCTCCTCTTCCCAGTTCATTATACTTTCAAGGGCTTTCTGGTTTTCAGGTTCAATCTTCATTGCATCTGTCAGCATAAATTTTGATATTATGAAGGCGCGCCTTATGGATTTCATGAATGAGAGGTAGTCGTTTGAGAAGAAGTCCTGCAATATTATTGTGTTTGCTGTTTCGTCACTTATCTCAAAACCGATTGCCCTTTTTATGTGCTGGAGTATGGCTTCGCGTTTTTCTGAGTCAAATCCTCTTTTGGATACCAGCTTGATGCGGTTTGAGCCGTCCAGATAGGTTGCAAGAAGCATTCTTTTGAGTGCAGAGTCACTTAAGTTGTCTATGTCTATGTTTCGTTCATTGATAACCTTTTCAGATGAATATATATTTACGAGCAGGGAGCCGTTTTTGTCTTCAAAGACGGTTAATTTGTCTCCTGCAGAGATGTTGTTTTTGGATATCCACGATTTCGGGAGGGAGACTATATATGTTGAGACTCCTGTTTTCTGGACTTTTCTTATGTCTGTACTAATCATACCACCTATTGGCCTGTGTATATACATATATTTGTCATATATATGATATATAGATGTATATACAAATCTATATAGTATATGCGTCGTTTATTAATACAGGCAAACCGCATATAAGTAGTATGAAGTTTCATTTTATTTCTTCTGTAGTGATGACATTTATCGTCGGGTTTATGGCACTGAATGAGAATTTAAGCATGAGGGTAATGCTTATCCTGCCTGTAATCCTGTTTTACCAGCTTACGTTCATAATGTTCCAGGTGGAATGCGATGTTTTATATAAAGTCTCATGGTCTGCAAAAGAGAAAAAGTTAAGAAAATGCGTTGCTGAGGAGACTGCTGAGAAGATCGTGAGACATTATACGCATCAGAAGCCTGTTTTGTAGGCGATTGCGCAGGCGCCTTCATTTGATACCATGCATGCGCCCATAGGATTGTCCGGGGTGCATGATTTTTTGAAGAGTCTGCATTCAGCCGGCTCTGCCAGGCCGAGGAGGATGTCGGGGCATCTGCATGCGCTGTTTGTTTTGGGTTCTTTTACGTGTTTTAATGTGTCTTTGAATTTTTCTTTGGCGTCGCAGTGACCGAATTTGGCGCGTATTTTTAGTCCTGAAGAGCTTACAGTTCCGAGGCCTCTCCATTCTGTGTCTTCTGGTTCGAATACCTCACTGATTACTGCTTTTGCTTCCGTGTTTCCTTCGGGGCGGACTACTCTTGAGTATTCTGTTTCTACTTTTTTTTCGCGTTTTTTTATCTGCAGGAGGAGCATCTGGATTGATGCCAGGACATCAACTGCCTCAAAGCCGGAGATTACCTGAGGCGCATTGATGTCTTTGTAGGCATCGGAGCCGATTATTGCTGAGACGTGGCCGGGGCTGATAAAGCCGTCTATTTTTGTGTTTTTTGATGTGACTAATGTTTTCAGGGCGTTTGGCATTGTCTTGTGGGCTGAGTAGACGCAGAGGCCTTTTTTGATAGCGACTGCGCTCATGGGGGCTGTTGTTTCAAAGCCTATGCCGAAGAAGACTAAGTTCTTATTGCTGCCGGCCAGCTTCAGGGCGTCTGTTGTTGAGTAGACTATCTTTATGTCTGAACTGTTTTGTCGCGCGCCTTCAAGGCTCATTTTCGTGCCCGGCACTTTTAGCATGTCGCCGTAGGTTGCTATGCTTACTCCGCTCAGGGCCAGTTCTACTACGGAGTCTATGTCTTTTTGGGATGTGACGCATACCGGGCAGCCGGGGCCGCTTATTAGTTTTACGTTTTTCGGGAGGATTGATTTTATGGCGTATTTTGCGATTGCCTGGGTGTGGGTCCCGCAGACTTCCATCAGGGTTATGTCTTTTGGGATGGCTGATGCTGTCTTGTGTATTTTGCCTATGAGATCTTTTGCCAGTTCTTTTCCTGCAAACATATTTATCAGCTGCTTTTGAGTTCGTTGAGCATGTCAATGTTTTTTTTGATGTCTTTTTCATTTACTATCTCTATTGCAAAGCCTGCATGGACCAGTACATAGTCGCCGGGGTTTGCTCTGACCAGCTCTATGTTGATGTCTTTTTTGACGTTTCCAAAATCGACTTGCGCAAATTTCGCATTGTCTTTTAGTT
>CBDUVR010000109.1:0-5198 GCA_965370705.1 uncultured archaeon
AAAAGAGGCACCCTGTAAACCACTTTACCTTTAAGCCACCCAGGCTTCACAGCCCATGCATCCGCCGAAGGATTATTATCACCCCAGCTCACAAGCGTCCCGTCCTCATTAATCTTATACAACCGATGCACTATCAGCTTATTTCCTGGCGGGCACCCGGGATTATCTGACGGGCACACATAGACAATAATATCCCCGTCAGTCCTGCCTGCCTTCAGCTCACCAACATCAACGCCCTTCAATATCAGCATATCCCCCCTGTCAAGATTAGGCAGCATAGAGCACGACACCACAACCACGATAGGGTCCTCGGTACTAAGCGCAAATCCAAGCGCCTGATAGACAATCACTGCAAGAGCCATCCCAAAAAGGATATACACAACATTACCGATAATCTCATGACTTTCAAGATAATCATGTATCTCTCCAACAACCATAAAATCTCCTTCAAAACCAAACAGGTGCGAACCACTTACTTCTTGCCGCACGCCTTAACAAACTGCTTCTCAAACACAGAAATATTATCCTGGCTGCGCTTTATCGCACCCTTCAAGGACTTCATAGGATCCTTCCCCTTAACAACAAGCATCGGATTCCCTAAGTAAGGATGCTTCTTCTCATAAGCAGCAAAACTGACTGCCGAATCATTCCACAACTCATCCCTCAAAAGATTAGAAAGAGTATGAGTATCTCCGACAATCTCAACATTCAAAGTATCTTTCCCGCTTTTCTTCACATTAACATCCATTAGCTCACCTTATTGATTTATTGACTTGACATTCCTTAATAAATTTAACAAACATCCACATAAACTAGTATCCATTAACTATTTAAATATTTCCCCCGCTCTTACTAACATAACAACAAACATTTTCCCAGGATGTGGCGCAACAAGCGCTGAACGGAAAAAAACAGGAGATGATTAAATGGGAATGTACAAATACATAAAAGAAGCATGGAAAAACCCGAAAGCCAGCCTCGGAAGCGTATGGCAGGAGCGCCTCATACAATGGCGCAGGGAAACAACAGTAACCCGCGCAGAAAAACCGACACGGCTTGACAGGGCTCGTTCTTTAGGATACAAGGCAAAACCGGGATTCGTAATCGCAAGAGTCAAAGTAACCCGCGGCGGAAGAGAAAGAGAGCGCCACAAGAAAGGGCGAAAGCCAAAAAAAGCAGGATTTGTCCACTTCACACCAAAAAAATCAAGGCAGGTCATTGCAGAAGAGAAAGCATCAAGAAAATACCCTAACCTTGAAGTCCTTGCAAGCTACTATGTGGGAGAAGACGGGAAACACAAATGGTACGAGACAATACTCGTAAACCCGTCGCACAACGCAATAAAAAGCGACAAGAACCTCTCCTGGATAACAAAAAAAGATCAAAAAGGCCGCGCACACAGGGGCCTGACACCAGCCGGCAAGAAATCAAGAGGCCTGAACAACAAAGGCAAGGGCGCAGAAAAAATAAGGCCTAGCATAAGAGCCAAATCAGGCCAAGGAAAGTAAGCATACTCAAACTATACATCCAAAAAGCACAATTAGAGTATAAAAATCCTTAAATACTGCGCGCTCCCAAATACAAGTGTCTATTATATTAGACACAGGTTTTTTAATCAAGGGAGACCGGAGCTTGGAGCAATGATTCCATGGCGCTACCTTAGGATACCTAATAGCGCCGCATAATTCTTTTCACCAAAACCACAACATATCAGGGATATTTCTTCGCAAACACAAAAAAACAAACTATTATTAAACTATCGCCCCAATTTACAGAAGAACAAAAACCCCTGCATCCAAAACAGAGGGCGGGCGGGCGCTAGAGAAAGACAGAACAATAAACAGCCCCTTGTGCGCTTGAGCGAAGCGAAACGCACGTGATGATCAACCTTTCATAAGGTTGAGCGAGACACGCTTAATGATCAACCTTTTACAAGGTTGGGACTAACCCAAAGAACCAATGGGGATATACTTCATATCACAGCAGGAAACAGCAAAACAAAACAACCAGAAGAGCAATAACAATCACAAGGTGACTAAAATGACATACACAATAACAGACATAAACCTGGCTGAACAGGGCAAAAAACAAATAGAATGGGCAGAATCCCAGATGACCGGGCTCCTGAAAATAAGGGACCGCTTCCAAAAAGAAAAGCCATTAAAAGGCATAAGAATAGGCATGGCGCTCCACGTAACAAAAGAAACAGCTGCACTCGTAAGAACACTTATCGCAGGCGGCGCACAGGTCGCAATAACAGGCTGCAACCCATTATCCACGCAGGACGACGTCGCAGCAGCGCTCGCAGAAGAAGGAGTTGAAGTGCACGCAAAAAGAGGCGTCGGCACAGAAGAATACTACGAATTCATCCACAGGATAATCAAGACAAAGCCACAAATCACAATAGACGACGGCTGCGACCTCGTAAGCGAGATCCACCTGAAATTCCCTGAACTCATCCCGTCAATAATCGGCGGCGCAGAAGAAACCACGACAGGCATAATCCGCCTGCATGCAATGGAAAAAGACAACGCACTCAAATACCCTATGGTCGCGGTAAACGACTCAAAAACAAAGCATCTCATGGACAACTTCATAGGAACCGGCCAGTCATCAATAGACGGCATCCTGAGAGCATCAAGCATCCTCATCGCAGGAAAGACATTCGTAGTCTCCGGCTACGGTCCGTGCGGCAAAGGCGCATCAGCCCGCGCAGAAGGACTGCTCGCAAACGTCATAGTCACAGAAGTAGACGCATTCCGCGCACTACAGGCCCACTACGACGGCTTCAGGGTCATGCCGATGAAAGAAGCAGCAAAAATAGGCGACGTCTTCCTCACAGTCACAGGAGACAAGCACATCATCCGCCCCGAACACATAAAAACAATGAAAGATGGCGCAATACTAGCCAACTCCGGCCATTTCGACCTTGAGATAGACATCAAGGGCCTCGAAAAAATCGCAAAAAAGCGAAACATAAGGCCAAACATGGACGAATACACCCTCGGTGATGGCAAAAAGATATTCCTGCTAGGCGAAGGCCGGCTAGTAAACCTCGCATGCGCAGAAGGCCACCCCTCTGAAGTGATGTCAATGTCATTCATGAACCAGGCGATTGCATGCGAATACCTCGCAAAGAACAAAGACAAGCTAAAAGCGCAGGTATACAAGCTCCCGGACGAAGTAGACAACACAGTAGCAGAACTCCAGCTAAGCGCAATGAACGTAAAAAAAGACACTCTGACAGAAGAGCAGAAAAAATACCTCTCAAGCTGGCAGGAAGGAACGTAGACCTCAACCATAATAACTACTCAACTCACTCAGAAAAAGAGAAAACATAGGGCGAGAAACACAGAAACGCTTATATATCACAGCAAAGAAAAGTAACTCATGAACTTAAAAGAATTTGTAACAACCACAATAATTATATTTCTCCTGACTTCAGTAGTATACCCAAGACCCCTATGCTATCAGGAAGAGTCATGCCATTTTGAGACATCAGAAACATTTTCTGAAACCGCGAAAGCTACAGGAAAATACTTTATGGACATCATAAGCTCCGACACCGCCACACAAGCGAAACACACGATACCAAAAAAAACACTCACTACCGAACATCTAATAGCCTTCTTTGGGTTTATACTCCTGTTTCTCGGACTGCTAAAGCTGACGCTCCTGAAAAACGAATACCAGACCAACAATGAGAAAAACATATACTTAATACTTACTGCCCTCGGAACAGTGCCATTCATATACTTGGGATTATTCAGCTGGAATACTTTCCCGGGCCTGTTCTTCCACAGCGTTTCAGACTTCTTGTTTATCATCATGATATCAATAACTACCACGCTGGTTTATACATCGCTCAAGAATAACTGGATACTATTCTCGCTTTTAGAGAAAGGAAGCGACAAAAATACTGAAGAATTTTACACAATTTCAACTGCCTGGATAATCACCCTGGTAATATACACAGGCATCTATTACTATTATAGCCTGATGAACCCCATATGCGGCATTGAATGCTTAGTACAAATTCACGCCTCAAGCTCTCCCTGAATCTCTCTCCACAAAAGAGGCTTCTTCTCCTCCATCAGCGCAAGCAATGGAAAATACTCCCGCGCAACATGCTTCGAAACATGCAGATGCGCACCCAGTTTCCCTGCAAGCGCACCCTCGCTTGCCCGCCTGAACCGCGACTGCGCCATCATCGAAATCTTCATCGGAAAATGATAATCAAGAACCCCTGGATACTTCTCATCCTTGGACACAGCAACCCCGACACTCAGAAGCTGGAAAACATAATAAAGATAACCCCAGTACTGCCTGCGCCTGATCCTCCCGCGAAAAATATCCGCCCTCGAAACATAATCCATAGCCCGCATAACATCCCCCGGCCGTTTGTACTCCCTTGGCACATTCTCGCGCATCCACTGCAAAACATCATCCGCCTCAGCATCGATATTTGAAAAAGCACCCCCAGCAATATCACAGGAACTCGTCTTAAACACAACAGTCATCGCCTGCTTAATCTCATGCTTTGCATCGCGAAAAGCAACACCACGCACATCCTCATATTTCAGCTGCTTCCTCCCGATTGAATAAGCCTCAAAATCACTGATTGCAGAGCGCAAATCACCATTCGCATTGCGCGCAATCACATTCAGCGCCCTCTCCTCAACATCCAGCCCCTCGTTATCCGCAATCATCCCAAGCACTTTCACAATCTCAACACGCGCAAGCTCATCAACCTTCACAACAGTGCACGCCTTCCTAAGCGTATTCAGCCTGCTCTTCTGCCCCTCAGTCTTAAACACATTCGCAGTAAGAATAACAGGATAATTACTCCCGGAAATAATCTTCACAATCTCCTGCGCCGCCCCCCTGTCCTTCCGCCCCGATATCCCGTCAACCTCATCAAACAGCACAAGTCTGCCCTTCTGAAACAGCGTCTGCTGCGAAAGGCTTTTGCCAAAAAACTCAGAGAGGCTCTTCTTCGTCCTCACATCACTCGCATTAGTCTCAATCACATGAAACCCAAGCTCACGGGCAATAGCCAGCACCGTGCTGGTCTTCCCGCACCCTGCAGGGCCGACAAGCAAAAGGCCCTTTTTCAACTGGCCTTTCTTCCATCTTTTGACCCAGTCAAACACCTTTCCTTTATCATTACCGATAACATCATCAATGCTCCGGGGCCG
>CBDUVR010000110.1:0-5168 GCA_965370705.1 uncultured archaeon
GAAAAATTCTTCCTGCAGTAACACTGATAGGCATAACATCATTCATTGCACAGGTTGTCTTAATAAGGGAACTCCTAATCACGTTCTTCGGAAACGAACTCTCTTTGGGAATAATTCTTGCATCATGGCTATTTCTAACTGCTGTAGGAAGCATGGCATTCAGGAAACTATCACCCAAACTAAAAAACCTGAACACAACTCTGGTCTCACTATTGATTCTCCTCTCACTTGCTCTGCCCGCGCAAATCCTGATCGCAAGAAGCATGAAAAACATTTTAGGCACAATCGCAGGCGAAATAATAAGCTTCCCGGCAATGGCAATATACTCACTTCTCACACTTGCCCCGGCCTGCCTCATAATCGGCTTCCTCTTTGCCCTGGCATCCGAAATATACTCAAAAGGCCAGAAAGAAAAAACAAAACCAATCACAAAAGTCTACATTGCAGACGCAATAGGAGACACAACAGCAGGACTTCTTTTTACTTTTTTGCTCATTTATTTCTACCCGGCTTATGTATTTTTTGCACTTTCCATCCTCTGCCTGTTCACAGCCTTCTTTTTATGCGAAAAAAAGAAAACCCTGCTTTTAGTGTTCTTAGTCTTCTCTTTAGCAATTAACGTTTATGCCGCCACGCAATTAAGAGACTATTCCCTGGAACAGAGATGGGGAAACAACCTCGTCTCATCAGAAAACTCAAAATACGGCAATCTCGTAGTCACCAAAAGCGAGAACCAGTACAACTTTTACGAAAACGGGATATTCATGTTCTCATCCCTAAAGACAATAGAAGATGAAGAACTGGCGCATCTATCCCTATTATCCCACCCCGCCCCGAGAGACATCCTGCTGATCGGAAACCCGAATCTTCTAAAAGAGATTCTAAAGCACAACGCAAGCATAGACTATTTCGAACTGGACCCCCTGATCATAAGCACAATCGAAAATCTGAATCTCGGAGAAGTCTTTGAAAACAAAAAAGTAAACATCCACTATGGAGATGCCCGCCATCTCCTCAAAATCTCGCAAAAAAAATACGACATAATTCTCGTGGACCTCCCGGAGCCAGGCACCACCCAGCTAAACAGGTTCTACACAAAAGAATTTTTCAAAGAAGCAAAAGACAAACTAAAACACAGAGGCATCCTCGTCATCACATTACCCTCCTCTGAAACATACATGGCAAAAGAGATGCTCAACATCAACACATGCATATTCAAAACACTCAAGAGCGTTTTCTCGTCAGTCAACATACTCCCTGCAAATATCTTCCTCGCATCAGACAGCCCGATTGATTTAGACAAAATGCCGGAAAGATTCGACAAAAGAAAAATAGAAAGCGATTTTGTAGGCCCGGAATTAATAGACTACCGCCTCTACCAGAGAACCGAACTAAACCATGAACAAAAATTTGCAAAAACAACCACCCCCTTAAACACAGACTTCCAGCCAGTCTCATATTTCTATGACATGATTCTCCTAAGCACTCTATCATCCTCAGGACTTGAAACCATTCTCTACACTTTATATGGCTTCAGCCTGCCCCTTGTCTTGGTTCTGATTATTCTGCTTGCCATCTTCCTAAGGCAGAGAAAAACATACTCAGTGCTCCCGACAGTCCTGATTGTAGGTTTCACAGGCATATCCATAGAAATAATCTTAAGTCTTGCATTTCAGGCAATCTACGGTTACCTCTATTACGAGATAGGCATCCTCCTGATGCTCTTTATGCTTGGCCTGGCATCAGGCTCCCTGTGCGCCTTAAAATTCTTCATCAAAACGAATATAAAACAGGCCCTTGCAAAAGCGCAAATCACACTGATTGCCACAACACTACTAATCCCCTTGTTTTTGCTAAACATCTCCCATATCCCTGACCTTTTAGTACATCTGTTCATCTACCTCTTCATGTTTCTGGCAGGCTCCCTTGTAGGCGCAGTATTTCCACTGGCAAGCAAAATTTATTTGAAGCGCGAAAAAAGCGCAGGAAAAGCCGCCGCAGCAATATACAGCCGGGACCTGCTGGGCGCATGTTGCGGCGCGCTCCTGATAACAATAATCTTCCTCCCCGTTCTAGGCATCCTGAAAACCTGCCTCATAATCGCCGCCCTGAATTTGGCTGTATTATCTGGGTCAAGAACATCCGGGAAATAGTCATTGACTTCTTAAGGCACTACGCTACTCTTTTAGACAATAAAAAAAATTCAATTGTTTTGTTTGATGACAAACAGATTCGCTGAGTCTGGAACGAAGAAAAAGAAGAATGGTTTTTTAGTGTTGTTGATGTAATTGCTGTCTTAACAGACAGTCTCTGACCCAGAAAGTATTGGAATGCTTTAAAAACAAAACTAAATGAAGAAGGAAGTCAACTGTCCCAATTGATGGGACAGTTCAAAATGATTGCTACGGATGGTAAAATGAGAGAAACGGATTGCCTTTCTACAGAAAATATATTGCGCTTAATCCAGTCAATACCCTCCCCTAAAGCAGAACCCTTTATATGGCTTGCCAAAGTAGGTTACGAGAGAGTGCAGGAAATAGGAGACCCTGAATTAGCGCAAAAACGCATGAAAGAATTATACAGGAAAAAAGGTTATCCAGATAATTGGATTGAGAAAAGGGTTCGTGGAATTGCTGTCCGCCACGAACTGACAGATGAGTGGAAACACAGAGGCGTCGATGAGAACATAGAATATGCAATACTCACAAATGAGATATCGTCAGCAACTTTTGGAAAGACAGTTGAAGAGTACAAGCAGTTCAAAGGACTAAAAAGAGAGAATTTAAGAGACCACATGAATGATCTGGAACTTATATTTACTATGCTTGGCGAGGTCCTCAAAAATCAAAGATTTTTGGGACACCAAAAACCGCAGGTTTTTTAGTGCATCCACAACAACAATCGCAAGAAGCAGAAATGCGCTTGGTTTTGATGAAAACAAAATTGCTGCAAGAGAGGGCGGCGAAATAGCCGGTGATGCAAGAAAAAACTTAGAAATCAAATCAAAAGAAAAAATAGTCACTCCCAACAATTATTTGGAAGAATCCAAAAGAGCAAAAAGGATAGAAAAAATGAAACAAGTTAAAAAATGAGCAACAAAAGACAGTTCACTCCCAAACCCCAGCAATCTTCTCCCCGCAGAACTTACATGCGCCGTCATCAACATTATTCTCTCCAACAAAAAACCCTTTCCTCTCGATAACCATCTTCCCGCACTTCGGGCAATAAGTATTCTCCCCCTCATCAGTCCTCACATTCCCGATATACACATAATCAAGCCCGCAATCAATAGCAATCTTCCTCGCCTCAACAAGCGCCTCCTTCGGCGTAGGCGAAAGATTAGCAAGCTGATACATCGGAGTAAACCTCGAAAAATGCAAAGGATAATCACCCCCCAGATTATCGTAGATCCACTCACACATCCTGCGAATCATATCCATATCATCACTCACAGTAGGAATAACCAGATTAGTAATCTCAAACCAGACCTTCTCTCTTTTAAGAACCTTCAAAGTCTCCAAAACAGGCTCCAAAGTACCACCGCAATTCTCAGCATAAAACCTGTCATCAAATCCTTTCAGATCAACATTTGCAGCATCAATATACTTGCACAACTGAGAAAGCGGCTCAGGGTTAATATAACCCGCAGTAATCCACAAATTCAAAATATTATTCTCCCTTGCAAGTTTAGCTGTATCATACATATACTCATAAAAAGCAATCGGCTCAGAATACGTATATGCAATAGACCTGCAATTTTTAGCCAAAGCCTCACGAACAACCTGCTCAGGAAACAGCTCATAACTCTGCACATCCTCCGGCCTCTTTTGCGAAATCTGCCAGTTCTGGCAGTTCTTGCACCTAAGATTGCACCCGCCAGTCGCGATAGAAAACACCCCCGTCGCCGGCAAAACATGAAACAGCGGCTTTTTCTCAATAGGGTCAACATGCACAGCGCACGGGTTCCCGTAAGCAAGAGTATAAAGAGTACCTCCCCTGTTCTCCCTTGTCCTGCAATTTCCTCTCTCACCATCTTCTAAAAGACATTTGTGCGGACACAACTGGCAATGAACATTATTCCCAAGCTTAAGATAATTAGAAG
Source organism: uncultured archaeon (assembly GCA_965370705.1). Classification (GTDB taxonomy): domain Archaea; phylum EX4484-52; class EX4484-52; order EX4484-52; family B79-G9; genus B79-G9. The sequence goes on from CBDUVR010000110.1 coordinate 4,103, forward strand.
CCTCCCTCGAAAACTTCCCAAAATCCGCAACAGTCCCGGAAGAATCAGTGGAACCAGGCGTCTTCAGCATCTTGAGAAAATAATAACCGGAAACACCAAGACTCGCGACACCCAACCCCGCCAGTTTAACAAACTCGCGCCGCGTCATCTTTTTTTCAAGGAAGCTTTCATCCTTTTTTTTTCTTCTCCGACCCATGCTTAAGCACACCCCACCTTATCAGCGCAAACCTTATATTTATCAATGAATGTATCAAAAAAAGCGGAATCAGAACATAGCAAATCTGCTGATGTATAACAAGCGACAATTTTGCACCAATCAGCCTGCCAGCCCCATACTTCCCGGTAATGCTATACCCAGTGACCACAAAAAGAATAATCAAAAAAAAGAGCATCCATCCGGCAACTCTTTCAATCCTGATTAAAGCCCTGTTAAACCCGACCCTGTCAACCATACTCACTAATTCAGTTAGAATAATAAATGTCTTTCGAAAATTCACACCCTTAGTGCTGCAAGCACTCCGCAAACAATCATAACCAGAAGCATACCACTCCATCCGATACCCGGCGTCCTTGAAGTTAATCCACTCTCACGATGCACAATCTGTATATATTGCTCATCCTTTCCATAAAGGCTCGGGACCAGTGCCGAATTAGCATAAATCGTCATTTTATAAGTGCCAATCTCCCCTGCAAATATATCAATTGGTACCAGCTTCTCTTCATATTCATTCAAACTAATATCAATTTCATTCCTGCCGTTTTCGAACTTCGCCCAATAAAGCATTTTTTCAGGATTCGCATGAAGCTTTATCTTAATAGTATCCGCAACAGCAATATTATTTTTTACATAAATAACAACCTGGAATTTCGAACCCAATTCAGCAGCAAGACTCTCAGAAGTAAATGAGATATCAGGATTTGCAAGAGTAAGACATATTCCGGTAATGCATTGTCCACTCTCACATTTCTCAGGATTCTCGCATTCGCACCCATCCGGCAGTCTATCTACCCAAATAGACATATTCCAATACCAGTCTTTTTCGCATGCATACAGATTTTCACAGAA
>CBDUVR010000111.1:0-5081 GCA_965370705.1 uncultured archaeon
TGGGGAGACATTTCTTGCACTGTGAAGCCTTTAAGCCAAGACATCCCCATTAAACTACGACTGCGCATCAATCCGTATCACAATAATCGCAAAATAAAAGTGAACCTTGATAACCTTTACTCTGGAAAAGCATTGTGGAATTTAAATCCACCCTATACAATTTTCGGACATTTCAAACTTCCTATATCAACAGAAACCAAACCATTCAATTTCAGACTAGAAATTTTCTGGAGTATTATTGACATTTTAAACAGGGAACATCAAATGCTCCCATTTAGCTACGTTTGGAATAATCCAGACAATGACTGGTGGTTCGACCCACAGACAACTAAATCACCATAAAATCCTACTAACAGTACTCTTCCACCTATAACATCCAAATTCAACCATCATGTGTTGTCGTATAAGAGCCTATCTCAATAGGCTAAAAATCCTCAACATTCATGAGTAAAATCAAGTGTTGAGTTCCTATTATAAAGCGACACTGCAGGATTTAAGTCTCCTAATGGGATAGGCTCTAAGTCATAATCAAATCGGCTTCATGTGTGAGCTTTAAGTTATTTCTACAGAAATACTAAAAACAATATCCTGCAACACCCTTTCACAATGGTTATGCAACAACACCTACCAAAAACCCAAACAAAAACGTTTATAAAACTTTCGCACAAAAAGTGTATGTTCCACACAACCACAAACAAATCACAACAAAACGAATATAAGAACACAAAAACCCAAAAAACATATAAACAACCTCCAACAATCAACTATAGACAACAAAAAAACAAAACCATCAAAATCATCAAAAAAGGCGATAATTATGGCAAAAGGCACAAGAACAGAAAGGATCAGGGAAGCAGTAAAAGACCTCAAAAGAATCAGAAACATAGGCATAGCAGCCCACATAGATCACGGCAAGACAACCCTCACAGATAACCTTCTTGCAGGCGCAGGCATGCTCTCAGAAGAACTCGCAGGCACAGCTGTCAGGATGGACGCAGACAAGCAGGAACAGGAGCGCGGCATAACAATCTACTCAGGAAACGTCTCAATGGTATATGATGTCAACGGCACAGACTATCTCATCAACCTCATAGACACCCCCGGCCACGTAGACTTCGGAGGCGACGTCACCCGCGCAATGAGAGCCGTAGACGGCGTAGTCGTAGTCGTATGCGCAGTAGAAGGCGCAATGCCGCAAACTGAAACAGTCCTGAGGCAGGCCTTAAAAGAGCGCGTAAAACCCCTGCTCTTCATAAACAAAGTCGACCGCCTCATAAAAGAGCTCCAGCTAACCCCGGAACAAATGATGGATCGCTTCACAAAACACATCACAGCAGTGAACAACCTCATAAGAAAATTCGCACCACCAGACCTCAAAGAAGAATGGCTCGTCGACGTCCAGTCAGGCAAAGTCGCATTCGGCTCAGCCTACAAAAACTGGGCAACATCAGTTCCATTCATGAAAAAAACAGGCACATCATTCAAAGACATAATCGACCTCACAAACAAAGGCGAAGAAAAAGAACTTGCCAAAAAAGCAAAAATCCACGAAGTAATGCTCGACATGGTAATAAACCACCTGCCAAACCCGGAAGTTGCCCAGAAATACAGGATACCGCGGATCTGGACCGGCGACATAGAGTCAAAAGAAGGAAAAGCAATGATGAACTCTGACAAAACCGGCGAACCCATCGGCGTCGTCACAAACGTGATAAGCGACCCCAACGCAGGCATAGTGTCTACAGTCCGCCTCTTCTCAGGAACCCTAAAAGACGGGCAGACAGTCCATATGGTATTAGCACAGGACGACACGCGCATCCAGCAGGTAGCAGTATACGACGGCCCGAAAAGAATCCCTGTAAACGAGATGTGCGTCGGCAACATCATCGCAGTCACAGGCCTTGAGCAGGCATCATCCGGCGAAACCATCTGCGGCGCATCCCACGAAATACCGCCATTTGAAGACATAAAACACATATTTGAACCGGTCGTAACCAAATCAATTGAAATAAAAAACATAAAAGACCTCTCAAAACTCATCGACATCCTAAGAATGCGCTCAAAAGAAGACCCCACAATAAAAGTAAAAATCTCAGAAGAAACCGGCGAAACACTCGTCTCCGGCCTCGGCGAACTCCACATCGAGGCAAAAATCGAGCGCTACATAAAAGAAAAAGGCATCCCCATCATAGTCTCAAAACCCATCGTCATCTACAAGGAAGGCGTACTAAAAGAATCGCGGGAATTCGAAGGAAAAACCCCGAACAAGCACAACAGATTCTACCTCAAAGTCGCCCCCGTATCAGACGAAGTAAGGCAGGTATTGACATCCGGCGAAGTCCCTGAAGGAAAGATCAGGAAACAGGACCAGCTCAAGGTAACAAACGCACTCGCAGACGCAGGCTATGACAGGGACGAGGCAAAAAAAATCGTCGCAATCCAGAACGGGAACATACTCGTAAACCTCACACGAGGTATCGTCCAGCTGAACGAAGTCATTGAACTAATAATCCAGTCATTCAAAGAAGTATGCAGCGAAGGCCCATTAGCATCAGAACCCACATTCGGCCTCAAAGTAATGCTGATGGACGCGAAACTCCATGAAGACGCGATACACAGGGGCCCGGCGCAGGTCCTCCCTGCAGTCAAAACAGCACTCAAAAACAGCATGCTTGACGGGAAAGCATCACTCTTTGAGCCGAAACAGATACTCAGGATAGACGGACCGCAGGAAACAATGGGCAACATAGTAAAAGAAGTACAAAACAGGCGCGGCCAGATAATGAACATGGAAGAAGAGCAGGGCATGAGCATAATAACCGCGAAACTCCCGGTCGCACAGATGTTCGGCTTCGAGGCAAGCATAAAATCAGCAACAGGAGGCAGAGGATTCCAGTCGCTTATAGACATAGTATACGAAAAACTGCCTGCAGACCTTCAGGACAAGACAGTCCTCTCAATCAGGAAAAGGAAAGGCATGAAAGAAGAGCTTCCGCAGATAAAAATCATGGAATAAATGCGATATTGGAGTATTCCAAGCTTTTCATTGCTCCATACAGTCGATGTTGCAATGAAAATCGAACAATAAACCGCAACCAATACACAAGCTTTATAAACTTAAGTGCCAATATTGTGAACGCTGGGAACGGAATCAAGTGATTCTCACGCACATAAGCTTTAAAAAAATTCAAAACTAATAAATTATACTATCATAAAACACGCAAAAAAAGCAGAGAATCTGCACAAAATGATAACTACGAGGTGTTAAAATATGGCAGAAAAACCACACATGAACTTGGTAACAATCGGTCACGTAGACCAGGGAAAATCCACACTAATAGGAAGAATGTTATGGGACACAGGAAACGTTCCTGAACAGCAGATGAAAAAAATAGATGAAAAAGCAAAAGAGCTGAAAAAAGAGTCATTCAAATTCGCGTTTTTAATGGACACAGTCAAGGAAGAAAGAGAACGCGGTGTAACAATCGATGTCATGCACCAAAGATTCGACACACAAAAATTCTACTTCACAATCATTGACGCACCAGGCCACAGGGACTTCGTAAAAAACATGATAACCGGCGCATCACAGGCTGACGCGGCAATCCTCGTAATAGGCGCAAAAGACGGCGTCATGCCGCAGACAAAAGAGCACGTGTTCCTCATAAGGACACTCGGCGTAAAAGGCCTCATCGTTGCAATAAACAAGATGGACGAGGTAAACTTCGACGAAGCAGCATTCAACAAAGCAAAAGAAGACGCAACAAAACTGCTGAAAAGCGTAGGCTTCAAAACAGACGATATTCCATTCATCCCCGTATCTGCATGGACAGGCGAAAACGTCGCAAAGAAACCAGAGCAGATGACATGGTTCAAAGGAAAAACAATGCTCGAAACCCTTGACGACCTTACAGTACCTGAAAAGCCAACAGGAAAGCCGCTGAGACTTCCTATTCAGGACGTCTACACAATCACCGGCGTAGGAACAGTACCTGTAGGCCGCGTTGAAACAGGCGAAATCAAAACTGGCGACAAGCTGGTATTCATGCCATCCGGAAAAACCGGCGAAGTCAAGCAGGTCGAGATGCACCATGAAACAATACCAAAAGGAACCGCAGGAGACAACATCGGCTTCAATGTAAGAGGCCTCGGAAAAGGCGACATCGCCCGCGGCGAAGTCTGCGGACACGCAGGCAGCCCGCCGACAGTAGTAGACCCAAAGGGAGAATTCACAGCACAGATAATAGTACTACAGCACCCGAGTGTAATAACAAAAGGATACACACCGGTGTTCCATGTCCACACATCACATGTGGCATGTCAGATAACAGAGATCTTAAAAAAGGTAGACCCGGCAACTGGTGAAACAAAAGAAGAGAACCCGGACTTCATCAAGCCAGGTGATGCAGCAATAATAAAATGCAAGCCAACCAAGCCAATGGTAATAGAAAAGCAGTCAGATATCCCGCAACTTGCAAAATTCGCAATACGGGACATGGGCCAGACTATTGCAGCAGGCATGTGCATCGACCTTGTAGCAAAAAAATAAACAAAAAAGATACGCTGATTATTTGGCATGCTTTATGAAAAACTAAAGTATGATATCATAGGTGAAATAAGTTGCAAACCGCACGGGTAAAAATATCGAGCACAAACTATCAGGAACTCGAAGAACTGGCAAAACAGATAAAAGCAATTGCCATAAAGTTCGGGGCAAACGTAGCAGGGCCAATCCCTCTGCCGACAAAAAAGCTGAAAATCTCGACAAGAAAAGCGCCGTCTGGTGACGGCACAGAAACATTCGAGAAATGGGAAATGCGCGTCCACAAGCGTGTAATCGACATCGGCATGAACGAGCGCGCTCTGAGGCAGATAATGCGCGTAGAAGTTCCTGATTCAATCAATATCGAGATTGAACTGCGCGAATAAGAGCCTTATTTCACCAACTTTGACTTTTTCTCTGAATTAATAAACTGCTAAAAGTAGTGAAACCAATATAAAATAAACTAATCTATAAGATAGTAAAAGTGTCGAGGTCGCCTAGCTCGGTATGGCGCAAGCCTGGAAAGCTTGTGTCCGCA
>CBDUVR010000112.1:0-5021 GCA_965370705.1 uncultured archaeon
GTGCCGTCGAGGTTGACGGGGCATATTTTTTTTAAGTGGTTTTCTGTGCCGACTTTGAAGTCTTCCTGGCCGTGGCCGGGGGCTGTGTGGACCAGGCCTGTGCCGTCTTCCAGTGTGACGTACTGGTGGGATGTTACTACACGGCCTTCTATGTCTTTCTGGATGGGAAGTATGTCTTTGAGGGGGTGGTTGTATCCTGTGCCTTTCAGGTCTTTTCCTTTTATGGTTTTTTCGATTTTGTAGTCTCTGATGCCGGCTTTTTCCATGACTTTTTTTGCGAGTTTTTTTGCGATTATGAGTGTTTCGCTGCCTGTTTTTATGTATGCGTACTCGCAGGACGGGTGCACCATGATGCCGGTGTTCGAGGGGAGTGTCCACGGGGTTGTTGTCCAGATGACTAGGTAGTGGTTGGGTTTGTCAATGAGCGGGAATTTTACGTAGACTGATGGGTCTGTTGTTTTGAAGTATTCGATCTCATTGTAGGCGACGGCGGTTGCGCAGCGGGAGCAGACGTGGACAGGATAGATGCCTTTGTAGAGGAAGCCTTTTTTGTAGCCTACTTTGAAGGTGTACCATGCGCCTTCGATGTATGAGTTGTCGAGTGTGAGGTAGGGGTTGTCCCAGTCCATCCAGACGCCGAGGTTCCGGAATTCCCTGTTCATGGTGCCTATGTGCTCGGTTGCGAATTTTTTGCATTCAGAGTTGAATTTTTCTATGCCGAGCTTTTCTATCTCATCTTTGTTTTTTAGTTCCAGTTTTTTTTCTACTTTGTTTTCTATTGGCAGGCCGTGAGTGTCGTAGCCGGGCTGGACCCAGACGTTGTATCCGGACATTCTCAGGTAGCGGATGTAGTAGTCTTTGATGATTTTGTTCCAGGCGGTGCCCATGTGGATTGAGCCTGTTGCGTAGGGAGGGCCGTCGAGGAAGTAGAAGCGTGGTTTTCCTTTGTTTATTGTTATTGATTTTTTTTCTATGCTGTTTTTCTGCCAGTAGGCGGCTATTTCTTTTTCGGTTTGTCTTTGGGTGTCCATTTTTATCACTTCTTATATGGTTCATGTGGTAAGTTTTTATGTTTATTTGTTGGTTTTTGTTTCTGAGAGTTGGGAGAGGAGAGATAGATACATCTAACAAAAGCGTTGTGTTGTGATGTTTTTATCTTAGTGGATAACAATGTGCTAATTTTATATATGAGTTAGTCCAGTAATAAAGTGTATGCCTGAGAATCATGAGTTGAAGCCAAATAGAACTGCATTTGTTACATATAGGTTTGCTAAGTTTTTTGTTCTTTCGCTGGTATTCTTTGTTGTTTTCTATTTTGTCTTGAGGTCATTTCCCGGGCAGTATGTCTGGTATCTTGTCGGGGGTTTTGTTCTGTTGCAGTTCTTTAGTTATTATTCTCTCACTGTCAGTTATCGTAAAGAAAAATATATATTTTTCGCTGATAAATTGATACATCAGCATGGTGGTATTTTTTCAGATAATGAGACTGAATTGATTGTGAAGAATATAACTCACGTTACCAGACGATTGCCTTTTATTGAGAGTAAACTGTTTGGGACAGGCAATATTCGCGTGCAGTCTGCAGGGAGTGGTACTGCTGAGATATTTTTACGTTCTGTGGACAGTTCAAAAGAGTATTATGAACATATTGAGGAAATTATGAGGAATAATGGGTTTCGGCTCTCGAAGTCTGAGTTAGTCCAACAGGAGCGGCCGGTTACAGTCGGTGTTGTTTTTGAAGTGTTACGTGGTCTCGCGGTGTCTGGTTTTGCGGTTTTAATTGTAGGGGTTAACATTGGATCGGGGATATTTTCTTTGGTTAGCGGCCATATGGGGCTTGTGTTGTCCGGAATTGTGCTTGTGTTGCTTTTGCTGTTGAGTCACTCGGTTTTTGTGTTTCTGGATTTGAGTCGGCGGCGCTATATTGTTTATTCTGATACTATTGTTTATGAGGAGGGGTTTCTTTCAAAGAATTATTCTTTTATCCCTATAGAAAATCTGTCTGATTCCACGGTTACCCAGACGCTGGTTGATAAGATATTCGGATTATATGATGTGACGATAAGCTGCCAGGGCAGCAGCCAGGAGGTTCATTTTAAAAATATGGTTAATGGGCCTGCTCTTGAGTCTAATATTGATGCTTTGGTAAGTAAAAGCCAGTCTTTGGTTGGAACCGGTGGTGTTTTGGCGCAGAAAGTTGATGCGGATGATGCCCCTGGGAAGATGGATTCCAGTAAGCCGGAATCATTGCACAGGGATACTGAGTTTACTGCGGAGTATAGGATGGATGGTAAGAGGACTGTTGTTCCGATGCTGCTTATCCTTCCTGTTTGTTTGATCCTGTTCCCTTTAATGATTGTCTGGATTATTGGTTTGGTGACTCAGGTAGTCAAAGTGAATGCAACACGATATCTTGTTAAATCAGGCAGTATGGAGGAGCGGTATAATTTTATCTCGTCGAGAAACAATGAATTTACAAATGATAAGATAACGGGAGTGGTATTCAAGGAGAGTTTTATTGATAAGTGGTTCAATACGTGCAGTGTTCATTTCTGGTCTATTGGGTCGGCGCAGTCGATTGTGTTTGCGAATATCAAGAAGACTGACGGCCTGTATGATTTGATTCTGGCAAAGACGGGTGTGTTTCGCAAGGATGTTTTGTATCAGATGGATTCTGATTTTAAGTTCTCTGAGATGCTTAAGGCGTCTTTCTTTTTGACGATAATTGTTTTTCTGGGTGTTTTAGGGCTTCTTGTTTCTGTTGTGCATAATGCACTTTTTGTCATCCCTGTTGTTCTGATTTTTATTGTTTATGCTGTTGTTGGTGTTTATAAGAGCATCTACTATAAGAGGTCGAATTTGACTTTTTTCAAGGATTGTGTTTATTTTACGAGAGGGATATTTTTCAGGGAGTTTTATTATGTCCTGTATGATAATATTAAGGACATTAAGACTGTGAAGTATCCGTTTTCTGCGCTGGGCTCTGTTGAGTTTAATGTTGCTGGTGAGCAGATTGTCGGGAGTGGCAAGAATCAAACCATGGCGTCTAATAAATTCAGGATTAATTATGTTGATGGTATTGATAATAAGGATGAATTGATTGATATGATATTTTATCGCAGGCCTGATGCGAAAGAGATATCTGAGATTGAGATGAATCTCCAAAGTTATTCAGAGAAGCCAATTCTTGAAGCGAAGCCGGATGTTCGTAATTCGCTGGTGAGCCTGATTGTTGTTAGTGTGATATTTTTCCCGCTGTTGGCGTTGTTGCCGGTTACGATTCCTTTGATAATATGGAGTGTTAAGGTTAAGTCATATGTTATCCAGCATTATCGGGTGATTGCGAAGTCCGGAATATTTTATAAGACGCAGGTCTCTGTTGTCTTTAATAAGATTGATCATATCAATTTTGGTCAGGGGATGCTTAATAAGATGTTCAGGAATGGAAATATTACTGTGAATACTACGGGTAGCAGTATGGCTGAGTTGACGGTGTGGAGTATCCCTAATTATAAGGAGTTTTATGATGTGCTGAAGAAGTATTATTAGGTATGTCTATTATTTTGGCATCTGTGGGATTATGCCCTGCTTGTATGTTGAATTTTGCGCGGCTATGTGTTTTTTGTTTGTTGGTTTTTTGCCGGTTGTTGAGATATAAATAGATTAAATGTTTATGTATTTTTATGGCGTTTAATCCTGGAGAGATTATAGATTGTAGTGCTATGGGCAATACTTTTGAGGGGTGCCTGGTGGCCCTTGGAGTTTTTGTGCTATTAGTTGCTGTTTTTAAGGTTTTTAAGTTTGTGGTGATTCACAAGCTGAAGAAAATCTCTGCCAAGACCAGGACGGATCTTGATGATTTTCTGATGGTGGTTATTGACAGCGTGCGCTGGCCTTTCTATGTGCTGCTATCCTTGTTTGTTGCTTTGCAGTCTGTTCATGTCCCGGATATCGTGGGGACTGTTCTGTATTATATGCTCGGTCTTGCTGTTGTTTATTATGTGGTGAGGGCGGTACAGAGCCTGATTGATTACGGTGTCGGCAAAGCGGTGAAGCAGAGGCAGAAGGAAGGGAAGGATGTTGATACGTCTGTCATTGATTTTTTGTGCGGGCTGCTGAAGGGTGTTTTGTGGTTTGTGGCGCTTCTTCTTATCCTGTCGAATCTTGGGTATGATGTCTCTACCCTGATTGCGGGACTTGGCATATGCGGCATTGCTGTTGCTTTTGCGCTGCAGAATGTCCTTGCTGATATCTTTGCTTCTTTTTCCATATATTTTGATAAGCCGTTTAAGTGCGGGGATTTTATTATTGTCGGGAAGGATCTTGGTGTGGTTAAGAAGATCGGTATAAAGACTACGCGGCTTGAGAGTTTGTGGGGGCAGGAGATTGTTATTTCAAACAGGGATCTGACGTCTGCAAGAATTAATAATTACAAGAAAATGAAGAAGAGGAGGATTCATTTTACTTTCGGGGTGGTTTACAGCACTCCTGCTGTGAAAATGAGGAAGGCTATCCAGATAGTAAAGGATATTTTTGCCAAAATTGAGCTTGCTGATCTTGCAAGGGTTCATTTCAAGGAGTTTGGTGATTTCAGCCTGAATTTTGAAGTGGCTTATTATGTTGATACAGGGGACTATAATAAGTATATGGACATCCAGCAGGAGATATATTTTGCTATCAAGGAGCAGTTTGAGAAAGAGGGAATTGAGTTTGCTTATCCCACGCAGACGGTTTTTGTCAATAAGTAGAGGGGTGAAAGAAACTGTCTAAAATATTTAGTATTCCCGCGCGTATTGTGTCCGCAGCAAGCTGCGGGTATCATATCCACACGGGAATAAAAAAAAGCAATTATCTAATTTATTTTTGTTTCATTTATTTCCATAACCAGCCAAGCAATCCCTTACTTTTCTTCTCTGCCTGCGCCAATTCCTTCAATCTGGTTTGTTCCTGCTCCATTTGTTGAATTTGCTCCTGCATCATTGCTTTGACTTCTTCATCACAGTCGCTCTGGTCTTTTAACT
>CBDUVR010000113.1:0-4995 GCA_965370705.1 uncultured archaeon
CTATATTGACTATTTTTATGCTTGCAGGCAGCGCAGCAGCAGGCAACCAGATTGACACGGATGATATCTATATTATGGCATACTACGACGTACTTTATGAAATTGATCTTTCAAGCGCAATAAAGGAATTTGACTATGTATCTGAGTCAACAGGGCAGTATGTTGAGGGGACGGTTACTATATGGCATAACTACCGCGATGGCAGAGACACCGGCAGCAGCCTGGACATGGAGATAAAGGACGGTACTGTCTCCGATATACCGTTCTCTACAGATGTTACTGTAAGAGTGAAAAGTGACGGTTGGATTGTGGCATGGCTTACAAACGAACAAGATTTAAGCGATATGGTTTTCTGGAATGATGTGGATGATCCTAACAAAAGACCTTCCGATACAACACTTGGTCAAGCTATCTGGCGCATCGCGGATAGAGTAGGTGCAGGCTATGACAAGAGCAATGTGGAATACTATAGCTATGAGTATCCTGATGCTGATAGGTTATTGATTGGCGGGAGTTTAAGGCTGAATGGATATACTTATTATTTTTTAGTACCGTCGCCAATCATATTATACGAAGCTAATTTATTATGGACAGCATATTTGAATGATTATCAGTGGCCAGGGCATCCGGTGCATTGCTATAATTACGGAATAATTAAAATGGATCAGGTAGACATTTATAATAAAAACACCAGCGATACTTGCATGGGAGTGTACGAATACGCAAAATACTCTCGAAATATTCCTACAGATATTCCAAGAGACATACGACATACTATTTACATGCAGTCCAGTGGTTGGAGTAGTGATGGTCAAACGCTTTTGGGAACAGCTGTTGCTCTCCTGTATAAGGCAGGATAGGATGTAGAGATGGAAGATGGGAAACAGGAGGGCTAAGATGAGGACAAATTCCTACGTGTTGGGCGCTTTGGTATTTATTCTGTTTGCAGCGCCAGCTTACGCTATCGAAGTTGAGCTGGCAGACGCGGAGTTTATAATAGTCAATTGCAATACAACATCTCCGAACAGTTCTGTTCTGGATGCGAGTAGTTCACCAGTTCAGTCAAATCCATCAAGTCAAAGTTATATTGTAGATGCTGAATATAATGTGGCGGATACAGGTACAAGGATTCCAAGCAGTGATGCGCTGGATGCGACCAATTCACCATTTCAATTAAATCCGTCGGGTCAGAGTTACATTATAGATACTGGGTTTACGGTTGTAGATAAGTCAGAACTCAAAGAATGGAATGGGGACTCACCTCCAATAATACCTATCGCATACTTTAACCACACCACATCGGGCCTGACTGCATACTTCACATCTACAAGTCATTACTCTAACGGACACATCACTGCCCACCATTGGAACTTCGGAGATGGCAAAACATCCAACATCCAGAACCCAACCCATATCTACCGCGCCAGTGGAGAATATCCAGTAACCCTGACCGTAACAGGTAATGACAGTTACAAGGGATTAAAGACAAAAACCATCTCAATAGATAGCAGTACAATAACCCGTGTAAGCCATCCTTCAGATATTCCCTTTGGGACTGAGTTGACTGTCGAGGTCGATACGAGAACTGAAACAGATATAGCAGTCAATTTCGTTACGTTCCATCAAACCAAACACGGAACTGCTGTAATCTTCAATATAGATACAACTGCACTCACCAAAGACAAACATACCTTGACTGTAACTGCCGGGCCAGACATCTACACAAATCAAATCATAATCTATGAGCCGGCAGTCTATCAGTCAATAGCAAAGGGCATCGACGATATCGGCACTTTTTCAAAGGATGAGATGCGCGAGATATCAGGAATAACAGGACATACACTGACGAATCACATCTACACAATCCTGCTCAAGGTTGAAGTAGGAAATAGTGTCACAGCAGGTGACGTATTGAATAATCTTCGGGATAAACTGGGATTTCTTGGTGGTGAAGTTACAACACAACTTGAGATATTCAAAAACATTCTGGTAACTCTTGACCCATCAGCCAGTAATCAGGCAGATGATATGGACCATGTTATTAATTCCATAATCAATATCCAGACTGCAATCAATGAATTCAATGAGCAGGTAAGTGATGAAAACATTGTCGGAACTGTCAATGAATATGTAACAAAACCTGCAGTATATACAGTAATATGTGATGATGAAGCAAATTCAATAGACGCACGAACACAAACAGCAAAAGGCGACCTTGGTTCGCACTACCCCCCGGATCAGGTTGATACAGCAAATGAAGTTCTTTTGATCGGCAAAGAAGCAATAGCCAATACAGACGATGAGCAAATCTACCGGTTACATATTGGAACTGTTCTCGGGCATGATATCAGTGTAGGGCCAACACTGGATTCTTTTGCTGAAAAACAAACAGAATCATTAAATCCACCGGATATGTGTGCTCTCGACCATTGCATTCCTGGGAAGTACAATCCTGTATGGGTCTACCGTATGACTGTTGCAGATGCTGAATCAATTTTAACTGTTCCGGCATACATTGGCTGGATCCCGGCAACTCCCGAAGACGAGATAATACAGCCTTCATTTGTCGTAATGTTCGAGCCTGTTACGATGACAATTCAGGCGATTAAAGCGTACATGAAATATGCTGACATGATCGAGAAATTTTCTCCTTGGCTGATTGATGGTGGAATGATTGTATCAACTGATTTATTGTCAAAAGAAGTTGATGAAGAACACGCAGATATCATACAGGCAATCTATGATATAATTCAGCCGTCAGGCGCTAGCAGCGTGAGTACTCCAACATCTACAAAGAGCAGTTTATATGTGCCAAAAGGAAACATACTGGTCACAACATCACCTGATGGAAAGATAAGGGGCTTTAAGTACGTAAAATCAGATTCAAAGTTTTCAGCACCGAAAAATCAGCGGGTTATCTCATTAAACACAGGATGGTCCCAGTTATTTGAGTCAGAGTCACAAAACATCTCTGTTGCAATTATGTCAGGCAAGCCCGCTTACAATATTAATGATACTGTATATTTGACTGTTAGCATCAGTTCGGATGCGTATGTTGAGGATGCAATGCTGTGGATTTTTGTCCCGGAAGCAAATACGACAATAAAAGATATCTTCGATATCACAACTGGGAATATGAATATGGATTACAATTTCACGATCCGGAGTGAAATATGGCATGTCCCAAGAGTATATCTTGCCAACTTTGGAACGATTCTTGCAGAGAATTACACCTCCTTTGCTGTGGGGTCGCAAAGTCCTGAAAGCGGAGTTATGATCATAGATTATGACGAATTCTACGATCCGGGGATTGTGAATATAGATGTCACAATCCACAACTCAGGTGATGTCCCGCTTAATTCAAAACTGGAATATTTCGGCTCACATACTGACTTAGCTGGTTTGCTGAACATACCACCGCTAGAGAAGGGAGAAGGTACAGTAGAGCAACTGACATTTAATTTGACAACTCCGGATGTTTACGAAATGCACTTTATGCTGAACTCAAGCGCTGGTGCGCTTGACTATAATGTCGTACGGTTTACAGTGAAAGCACACGATACACTCCTTGCATTTCCATCGACAGACAAGCCAATCTACAACGCGAACGAATGTGTGAACATTACAGTCACAATAAAAAACATTACACTCACGGTCGTTGATTTTCCGTATTCAGTAACCACGACAACGCCGTCCAGTAACATCATCAGCTCAACGTCATTTTTACCATATCACAATGGCACATATATTGTAAAAGCAAAGCCTGTCGCAGAAGGATATTGTGTTGTCGAAGGTGAAACACTCTTCATTGTAGAAAAGCAGAGCAGTCTGGTGATAGAGACTGAAACAACTAATAACATAACCAGTATTAAAGTAAAAACAGATGCAGGTGGCGCTGTCAAAAGCGCAGATATTGTCGTTAACGGGCACACATCAAAAACTGATGAAAATGGCATGGTTGAGTTCGCATCAACCAATGCAACTCAATTGATTATACGGGCTGAAAAGTTCGGTTTCAATCCCGCTGTAGTGTCTGTGAACCTCTCTGCTGGACAGGAAGAACCATTGCAAGTCAGCATCGTTCCGGCGAATATAGATATAATGCCAGGAGAAACAGTTTATGCTACAGCAATAGCAACTCAGGCTGGAGCACACAATCTAGAGATTATGGACATGATTTGCAAGGACACTAATGGAGACGGTAACTGCAATGATTTACTGTCTAATCCATGCGCTGAAATATCTATAGTATTTGATGATACAGATAACCTGACCACAACGACTGACTTTAACGGCGAGGCAAAAATAAAAGTAACTCTTGATTCATCGAAAACAGAAAACACAAAATACTGGTATTCTGTTCGGATGGGCAACAGTGAATGGGAAGAAGCGAGCATAACTGTAAGAACAGCAGTAATTCCTGAATTCCCAGCGATATTCCTGCCAATTATGCTAACATTCCTGTCTCTCTTGGCCATAAAAAGAAAAACCTAAAAAACCATCAGGCTATCTAAAAAAACAAAAAATAAAAGAAAAGGTGAAAATGCCAAAAGGCACTTCCATTCATTGTTCAAATTGTGTCAGCTTTCAACTTTAGTATTTGCCGTTTAGTGTTCCTGCTGCTTTCAAACTAATAAGTGCAGATGTCTGGTATGTTATCACAATAGGCATAGCATAGCATGTTCCAACAGTTCCGGGAGTTGCACCTGCACAAGCAGCTGGACTAACTTTTACAGAGGTACCATCAGGTATAGCGGTGACATCTGCAATAGCAGCCTCAGTGCCACATTGAACCGAAATTAAGGTTACATCTTTGCCGACATTATTTTTAAGCAGAATGTCCAGATTTCCTGAGACTGGATCAATGGCATACTCATTCCCATCAGGATAAACTGTTCCGGATATTGCAAATCCTGTTGCGCCCTCAGCACACTTTTTGCTCGAGAACACCTGCGTATACAGCAATGCGCCTACAATGGCTATTGCCAATATTGC
>CBDUVR010000114.1:0-4933 GCA_965370705.1 uncultured archaeon
TAGTCAAAATCCGAATATGTATCAGGATTGTAGCCTTCTTCTTCATTAATACAACTCAAGATATAAACTGCAAAGGCGATAACTACTATTATCCCGACAGCAATCATTATCAAAAGGATGTGATGTGGCAGGAAAATTGGGCCTGGTTCACCGGAATCGGGGGCCGCGTACGGATTTGATTGGTCGGTAATGTTGTAATATGCTACATATACTTTATCAGAATTCTGATTAAACATATACATTATACCCATAAGAACTACTATCAGAACCGGAATCATCTTTAAGGCAGTATTGTTCCAGTTAACAGGTTTTTCAGTTGCATTCATATTATTGCGCATAGTTACATAGTGTAGATTTCTGGTTATATGTTTTTGGGTGGCTATATTGGTTAAGTTGCGCAGTCAGATGTAGGGAAAGAAAGATGGCGCCGAAGGCAGGATTTCCGCCCTGCGTTCTTTTTATGCAAGAATTCGAACCTGCGTGTCCTTTCAGACAGCCGCTTTCGAGGCGGCCGCTCTACCGGGCTAAGCGACTTCGGCACTTATCATAGGATTGGACAGCAGGTTTTTTAAATATTCATGAGCGCAATTGCAGACATAATGTTATTCGACAAATGGCACGAGAGGCATCCTGTGAACCCATACCTGATAAACATAACTCCAAACACCAGCCCCGGAACCAGCATTATCACTGCCTTCAAATAACCCCACCCAAACAACATGTGGTAAAGCGCAAAAACAACTGTAGACACTACAAGGCCGAATGCCTGCTTATCCTTGTGCACGAAATATCCAAGCACTGCCCTTCGAAACACCAGTTCCTCAACCACCGGGCTGACCAACCCGACATAAAACACCTTCAAAAAAACAGGCGCATCAAGCCACCATGTGCCCCTGCCAAAAACAAGCGCAACAGTATCTGGAAACACATTAAACATCCATGTGATGAAGTTAACATTCAAAAAATAAAGAACAACCCCGACAGACGCCGGGACAGCAATACTTTTGAGAAATTCAGGACTTACGCGCATGCATATATTAATGTCATCCGCCTTTTTGTTTCTATGCTCTCAACAACATACGAAAGATCACCACCATTTCTTCAGGCCAAGTGCCTTGTCGGTCTTCATGATGGATTCTTTCGGGTCTGTTATGGTGCCTATCATTGCGCGGATGCAGTCAATGTTTTCCGGGACCACGTCTGATTCCTGGTGGACTGCCTGTGTGTAGAACAGTTCTTTTCCGACTACGTTTATGCTTTCGTCCCATACTGCGATCTCGTTGAGGTCGCTGCGCTTCCTGCCAGTATCGCGTGCGTATTCCATGATTTCTGCTGTTGATGTGAAGCCTTCGCTTGCCTTTACAAGAATGACGCGCGGCGTGTTCCTGAAGAGTTCTTTTATTTCTTCAGTTGTTGCATGGTCTTTGAGCTCTACTATGACTGTGTGCAGGTGCATGAGGGTTGTCGGTACTATTACGGCGCTTGTTATGATGTTCATGTTCGGGAATATTGTGTTTACGTCAGGGCCGTGGTGGCTGGGCACTGTCGGAGGGTTTGGCACAATTGCATTGACTGGCCCTTTTTTTGAGTTCCCGGGGTCCGGGCCGCGCCTGATCAATGTCACACGCGCTTTTGCAACCCCGAATTTCTTTTCAACAGCACTCAGTGTCCTGCACAAACCCGTGGTGTTGCATGACACGACGCGAACATAATCTTTTCCAATGGATTCTGAATAATTGCCTTGGGCATTGAATGAAACGTCTGCAGTTCCTGACTTTTCGCCGCCCTGGAATATCGCTTTCACTTTATGGGACTCATAAACCGGCTTGTTCTGGACACCAAATTTGCCGGGGGTGCAGTCAATGACAATGTCTGCTTTTTTTATCATATCTTCCAGCACGCCTTCCACTTTCAGGCCGGCGTCCCTGAATGCCTGCATGTTTTCAGCATTATTTGCATACAGGGGGTATCCGCATGCTATTGCCATCCTGGCTTCGAATGTCGGCCTTGTCTTTACCACGCCTACTATTTTCATGTCATCCTGCATGGATACTGCGTCTGCCACGCGCTTACCTATTGTTCCAAATCCATTTACAGCTACTGATATCATATTTATCTCACGCTCCTTATACTGTTAGAATTAATTTTGATACCGGGACCTCACTATCAGAGGCGCCTGCTTCTGGGTTGCATTTACCAGAGCATCAACTGCCGGAAGCCTTTCTCCTGTCATGAACAGCATGTATGCCCCGCCGCCGGTTGAGACATGGGCCAGCTTGTCGAGGAGATCCATCTGTTCTGCAGCGAGGGCAAGATGGCCGCCGCCAAGAACTGTAAACGCCTTGCATTCATGCATTGCTTTTAGCAACTCGTATGTGCCTTTCTCAAATCCTTTCTTTTCAAACATGCCTGCAGGCCCGTTGCCGGCTACAGTTGCTGCTTCATTAAGGATTGTTTTATAATTGTTTATTGTCTTCTCTCCAATGTCAAGGATTGGGAAGTCAGTCGGGAGGTTTGCCACAGGCATCTCAATCCTGTTATCATTTACGCAGATTGCAATATCTTCGGGAATCTCAATCTTGCTTCCATATCTTGCAAGCAATTTCCTTGCTTTCGGTATCTGCAGATCCGCTTTTTTCCTGACCAGCGTGTTATAGGTTGCTTCGCCTATGTCGCGGCCTTCTGCAGCCAGGAATACGAGGCTGACGAGTCCTGATGTCAATACTTTGTCACAGGCATTTGAGTTCAGCATCCGTTCTATTACTTTCATTGTATCATCAATTTTGCTTCCGCCAACTGCAAGTATAGAGGGCCTTTCAGGGTTTTTCAGGACTTTTGATAGTGTCTCCAGTTCTTTCTGGAGAACCCTGCCGGCAAAGCTTGGAAGCACTTCAGGGAATGCCACGAGGGATACGTGGTCCCTGTGGTCTACTGCGAATGAGTCGTTGACGTAGTAGTCGAGGAGGGGGCAGAGTTCGCGCACCATGTGAGCTTCGCATTTATTTTCTTTTAGCATGGTCTCCTCTGCATTGAATCTTATATTTTCCAGAAGTATGATATCGCCGTTTTTCAGTGATTTTATGTTGGTCTTGGCATGGGTGCCGAATATGTCGTCTATGTATCTTACGGTTTTTCCTATGTGTTTTGAGAGTGCTTCTGCGTGCCTGTCGAGCCGTATCATGTCCGGGCTTCCTGCTCTTCCCTGGTGCGTCATTATGACAACTTTTGCGCCCTTGTCTGATAGCTCCTTTATTGTCTCTGAATGGCGCCTGATTCTTATATTGTCGATTATCCGGTTGTTCTCGTCCAGGGGCGAGTTCAGATCTGTCCTTACAAGAACAGTTTTGCCATTTACGTCAAAATCATCCATTTTCAGGAACTGCATTAATATCCCACTCCTTTATCGCTTTTTCATATATTTCGGGAGTATTCATATGGAACCACTGCCCGTCATAAACATAACCTGCGAGTTTCCCCTGCTTTGCAAACTCCTCAAAGATGCTCTCAATCATTATCTTGTTGCTTGCGCCTGCAGGAACCCTGCCTAACAGTTCCGGCTCCAGTATGAAAACACCTGCGTTTATCAGGTTGCTCGGAGATTCGCCCGGAGATGGTTTTTCTACGAATCCTGTAATTTTCTCGCCTTTCAACTTGGCTACGCCAAAGGAGGTTGTATCTGATGTTGTTGTGAGCGCCATTGTAGCAAGTGCCCTGTTGGCTCTGTGGCTTTTTAGCATGTCGTAGATGTCCACTTTGGACAGCACGTCCCCGTACAGGAGAAGAAATGTGTCGTTGACCATATCTTTTGCAGACCTCAGGAATCCGCCGGTGCCATGCGGCTGGTCTTCGATGATGTATCGTATGTTTACGCCTAATGATCTTCCTTTGCCGAAGTGGGATATTATCTTTTCATGCTTATAGTCAACAACAAGAATTATGTCAGTGACACCCTCGTTCCTCAGGTGCTCTATTATGTACTCGAGAACAGGCTTGTCGCGTACAGGTATCATTGGTTTCGGGAGCTCGTATGTTATGGGTTTCAGTTTTTGGCCTTTGCCGCCGCAGAGGATGATTGCCTGCTTTATGCTCTGCTCATTCAGTGTTTTAATCAGAATTTTTTCGATTGCGTGGGACCTGTTCTTGATGTTGTAGCCGTCTACTATGCGGTCTATGCGCGTGACCAGATCTTCGTCCAAAGTTATTGATATCCGATGTTTTCCTGCCATAGGTACACCTTAAAGTAATACTTTGTATTACAATATATGAGACGGATACATTTATATAGTTTTGCTTTGGGGTTTTTTGCGTGAAAACAGCCTTCTTGGGTCTAAATCTATTGATTTGAGAATAAGTTCTTATTCGCGAGTACTCAACTAGACCCCGAAAATGGTGAGTACATGCGGTCTTAAGAAGAAACTCATGAGTACTATGAATATACAGGTTCCAACTATCCATTCAGGCTTTATCTGAATTGATTCGTGGTATTCATCAAAGTATCTTACGAGACCTGCTGTGCTTGACGGCAGGCCCTGCTTTTGTTTTGCCATGTTATCGTGTCCGTTAACAGATATTATATTGGTGTGGAGAGTAAGCCCCCTTCTGTTGCTTTCGTCATAAAAGCAGTAGTTATTTACTGTTTCTGGTGAAAGGCTGTTAGCATTTGACTAAGCGCGGTTATCCCGCTTGCTCCTTTTAGGTTGCCCGTTTCATCCATTTCCGCGGAAATATCGGACAATGTCCTCATTTTTAATCGCGGCTGGTTTCGTTTCTGATGCATTGCCGAGCCTCTCGGCTCCCATCTTTCAGATGGTTTTCGGAATCACGAGGATCCCGGGAGGGGGGACTTTCCTCAGCCAATTGTCCGCAATAGTCTGCGTTTTTAGCGCAGACTGCTGTTTGAAACTTTTGGCCGGCAGCTAACTTCCACTCCAAT
>CBDUVR010000115.1:0-4828 GCA_965370705.1 uncultured archaeon
CAGACAAATATGATCTCAAGGCCAACCTGATCGGCGAACTCACACAAGAAACCCATATAACACAATAATACAAAATTCAACAAAACACAACACACAATCTCCACACGAAATCAAGGGGTCACCCCCAAACTTCCTATAGAAAACAATTTAAACCTTCACTTCCTATAGAACCACACAAAAATCACAATGCCAAAAAGAAACTTCTACCCAACTAAACAACAAGAGGAGCGGTAACATGTCTCAAAAAACAATACAAGACCTATTCAGCGACTACCTGAACAAGCAGCCGATATTCACAAACAAAAAAGCACTCACAATATCCTACACACCAGAAGACGTTCCACACAGGGACACCCAGATAAACCAGCTTGGCCTCATACTTGCCCCAGCACTGAAAAATGATCGCCCCTCAAACGTATTCATATATGGAGGAACAGGCACAGGAAAGACATTAATAACAAACTACGTCACAAACCAGCTTGAGATAGCAGCAAAAAAAGCAGGATCAGACCTACACGTAATGTATGTAAACTGCAAAATGAAACGCGTTGCAGACACAGAATACCGCCTCCTTGCATACCTTGCAAACATCCTTGGAAAAGAAGTCCCTCCGACAGGCCTTCCCACAGATCAGGTATACAAGATATTCTTCGATGCCTTAGAAGAGCGCAAAGGTATAATCATACTAACCATTGACGAGATAGACGCCCTCATATCAAAAGTCGGCGACGAGCTATTATACAACCTCACGCGCGTAAACCAGGAACTGCAGAACATCAAAATATCAGTGATAGGCATCTCAAACAACCTTTCATTCACAGACTACATTGATGCAAGAGTAAAATCAGCGCTCTCGGAAGAAGAGCTTGTATTCACTCCATACAACGCAGTCCAGCTACAGGACATCCTCAATGACCGCGCAAAAATCGCCTTCAACGAAGACAAAATAAAAGAAGGTGTTATCTCCAAATGCGCAGCGCTCGCAGCTCAGGAACACGGCGACGCCCGCCGCGCACTCGACCTCCTAAGAGTGTCAGGCGAACTTGCAGAAAGAAACAACGACACCCAGATTACAGAAAAGCATGTTGATTTAGCAGAATCCAAGGTAGACATGGACCGCATACTGGAAGTAGTAAAAACCCAGCCAAAGCAGTCAAAATCAGTAATGTACAGCATATTCAGCCTACTTGACGGCGCCACTAAAGAAAAAATACTCACAGGTGAAGTCTATGATACATATATTAACATTTGCTCACAAATATCATTAAAGCCACTGACACAGCGGCGCATCTCAGACATAATAACAGAACTCGACATGCTAAGCATAATAAATGCGAGAGTCATCTCAAAAGGCAGGTACGGCCGCACCCGCGAAATAGGTCTGGCAATCTCAAAAGACATTCACAACCGTGTGATGGACTACCTGAAAAAAGAATTTTATCTATAGACGTGATTCACATGCACCGAAAAATAATCGAAAAGATAACTGACATTCAGGAAGATATCCGGGAAGTTAAAGATGTAAAACTCAAACACCACCTGAAAACAGAACTTGCATCTCTCCAGATTCTGGTCCAGCACGGGATAAAGCGCGAGTTTTCATATTTTAAGCATGTGAGCCTTACAATCGCAGGCGCAACAGGTGTGATACTCTTCTGGCGCGGCGTATACGAAATAACCTCGCAAAACCAGTTTTTAAAAGACCCGGGCTTATCCCTTGTAACCGGCCTGATAATTCTGGCACTCACCGGACTGTTGTCAAGAGAATTCCTAGCTGTGCCAGCGAAAGCCCAGCAAAAATATACAAATTAAGCATGTATAATATTTCTTCATCCCCTAAAGACAAACTTACCCTTGTCAACTTCCGCAAACTCAAAATCAGTCCCAAGCGTCAAACACTTTGTAGGGCACACATCCGCACACTGCTCGCAAAACAGGCACTTGCCAATATCCACACTCCACTCTTTCTTCTCCCTGTCAACAGTAATCGCACCTGAGGGGCAGTATCGCGCACACAGCCCGCAGTACACGCATTTCTCCTTATTATACTTATGCTTACCGCGCAGTCTGCGGGGAATAACCGGCCTCTCCTTTGGGTACTTCTGCGTAAACGGCTTCTTCAAAAGATTTTTCACTGATTCAATAATAAGCTTCATAATCATTACCTATAATCCCGCGGGAATCAGGATAACCCTGATAAGATCAACCCCCGCAATTATCGCAAGCAGCCAGTAAAACTCAAGAATCTGGTCAATACGGAGGCGCGCCATAACAACTCTCAGCAGTGTCAGAACAAACAGCAATCCAAGCGTCTTCAGAAGAAACACAGAAAGCGTAGCTGCACCTCCAAGAAACAGTGAAATTGCCAGGCCCATAACCACAAGCGCCTTCACAATATGCGCAATCTCGATCATTCCGAGTCCTGAGCCGCTATATTCTGCACTATACCCCCCCACAAGCTCCTGGTGCGCTCCCGGCGTATGAAACGGCGGCATCTCAATCTTTCCGACAAGCGCCAGAAGGAACGCAGCACCTGCAAGTGGATACACTTGTATCAGCCACACATTATGCACTTGGAAACTATTGATTGCACTCACACTAAGATAGTTCACACCACCATAACCCATAAGCGCAACAACGGGCACAAGAACCGAAATTATGAAAGGCAGCTCATAAGCAATCATCTGCGTAATCCCCCTGATAGCGCCCATAACCCCGAACGGGTTTGAAGACGAGAACCCTGCCATATACACACAGGCAGACGAAAGCGCAAGAAAATAAATAAGCACAATAATGCCGCCAGCTCCGTCAAGCACAGCCACGCCTCCCATCGGCGTCATAAGCCCGGCAACAACAACCGCAACAACCGCAGCAACAGGCCACATCCCAAAACCAAAACCCGCCTGGTCTGGCCTGATATTTTCCTTGGAAAACCACTTGATGACATCATATACTGGCTGCACAACAGGCGGCCCCACGCGGTTCTGCATCCGCGCCGCAAGTTTGCGCAATATCCCGGAGTAAATGAGGCTGACAGACAGGATGAACAAAAGCCCGGGGTAAACAAGGATTTCAAACAGCATGATTTATTTATGGCAGAAGGAGTATATATGTTTTTAATTGATAGGCAAATCAAAAACTGCTCTGGGCGCTACACATAACAGCTGTTTAGGACATGTTTTTCTCAATCTCTTCTCTCAATTTTCCTGAAATAACTTGCATCAACAACCTTCTTTTCATCATTCCTCGTATCAACCAGCGCAACCCTGTCAGTACATGCGAAACACGGGTCAATCGCAGCGACAATAATCGGCAGATCAGCAAGCTGCTGCCCAATCAGAGCAGGCTTTAGAGTCAGTATATTAGAATAAGTAGGAGTCCTGATCCTCACGCGCTCCGGCGTATCACTTCCATTTGACCGCGCATAATAAAAAAGCTCGCCTCTCGGCGCCTCTACCCTTGAAACCGCCTCATTTTCAGGAATAGTAACAGGCGCCTTCGCCTTGATATCACCCGCAGGCATCTTCGAAATACACTGTTTGATAATAGATGCAGACACTTTCAGCTCACCCAGCCGCACAATCGCCTTTGCCTGTACATCCCCCCCCCTTACCGTAACCGGCTCCCACTCAACATCACCATAAGCAGCATACTCATCCTTCCTGATATCATACTCAATGCCGCATGCGCGCGCAACCGGTCCCACAGCCGAGAACTTCTCAGCATCTGCGTGCCCGAACCTGCCAATACCCTTCGTCCTTGCAAGAATGACCTTATCACTCAAAAACACCTGAGCATAATAATCCGCACGCTTCTCAATTACATCCATAACCTTCTTAATCTTCGGAGCAATCTCATTGGAAACATCTCTCCGCACACCGCCAATAGTGCTCATGCCATAATTAACCCTGTTCCCGCTGATAGCCTCAAGCAGATCCATAATATATTCCCTGTCCTTCCACGCGCTCATAAAGATAGTATCAATACCAATCTCATAACCAGCAACACCTGCCCAGAGAAGATGCGAATGAAGACGCTCAAGCTCAAGAATAATCGTCCTTATATACCTCGCCCTCGCGGGAACCTCAAGCTCAATAAGATTCTCAACAGCCTGCGAATACCCAACAGTATGCGACCCCGAGCAGATTCCGCACACACGCTCAGCAACATAGACATCCTGGACATAATTCTTCTTCTGCATAAGCCCCTCAATGCCACGATGAATATAGCCTAAATTAATCTCCACATCAACGATAGTCTCCCCATCCACCGAGACCTTCAGGTATTCCGGCTCAATAAGCGCCGGATGCTGCGGCCCCATCGGGATTGTGGTCACTTTTTTCATTGCCTCACCAATTATATCAAGCAATTGAAAAGCTTGAAATCCTCCAATATCAGCAATATTTCATGATCTTTCATACTAATCAGCATTCTCCTTTTTCCTGAGCGGCGCCCTAGGCGAGCCCTCGCAAAGAAACAGATTCTCCGGCTCCCGGTTCCCCTCGATGCGAACATCAAGCATCTCCGCAAGCTCTCTCTCAAACAGCTTTGCACCGGAATAGATTGTAGTGATAGACCCGATTGTCGAATCCTTGCGCGGGATCTTCGTCTTGATATTGACAATATGATAGTCCTTATCAAAATGATATATGACCTCAATCTCCTTACCATTATCCACTCCTGTTATCGTCATGATTCTCTTAACACCACCTAAGCGCAGTTTAGTCAGCGCCCTTTTCAGGTCGCATGCATCTACTTCTATGAAAGTAGCATTCTTGCTCTTCTTCACAACCTTTCCAAGACTCTCAAAATTAAGCTCATCATCCAT
>CBDUVR010000116.1:0-4711 GCA_965370705.1 uncultured archaeon
AGAAAATGTTTCTGTGAGAAGAAATGAGCTTATTGCTGAGATATTCCATGATGTCCATTATGTTGAAAAATGGGGAAAAGGAATAAGTTTAATTTTGGATAAAGAGCCGAATACACAATTTAAGGAAGTCGCCACACTATTCATAACTGTATTCAAAAGAAAAACAATACACGAAGCCACAGAAGAAAGCATGGAAAAAACAATATCCAAAAGTGCAGAGGAAAAGTGGTCAGAAAAGGTAGGTGAAAAGGTAGGTGAAAAGGTAGGTGAAAATGAAGCAAAAATTCTTGATTTAGTATCTGAAAACAGATATATCACTTATGTGGAACTAGCACATCGTTTAGATATTACTGAAAAAAGCATCTATATGAATATAGAGAAATTAAGGAAAAAAGGTCTGATAAAAAGAGTTGGTCCTGCAAAAGGCGGACATTGGGAAGTGTTGGGGTGATAACATGCACATAATAATCAACTGCGCAATAAGCCTCGACTCAAGAATCGAGGGAGAATTTTCAAATGACGCAGACTGGAAAAGGGTTTATGAACTGCGCGCTCAAAGCGACGCCGTGATGGTCGGCATAAATACGGTTTTGAAAGACAACCCGCGCCTGACGACGCATGGGATGGGCAAAGAGCCTGTGAAAATCGTTGTGGACAGCAAATGTCGGGTACCTTTGGATGCGCGGATATTTGCTACTTCTACAATAGTTGCTGTATCTGCGAGTGCAGATAAAGGGCGCGTCAGTGAAATCTCAAAAAAAGCGAAGGTTATTGTTTGTGGGAGAGATAAAGTTGATTTATGCGCGCTTATGGAAGAACTCTCTAAAATGGGCATCAACACGCTGATGGTTGAGGGCGGAGGGACATTGATTTCATCAATGCTCGCATCAATGCTTGCAGACGAAATATATGTAGCAATAGCGCCTCAAATAACGTCAAAAGGCATCAAGTTTGTCGAAAAGGAAGTGAAGGCGCCGATTGCGCTCGAATTAAAAGACATACAGAAACTTGACAATATTGTCGTCCTAAAGTATCAGGTTTTGAAGTGATTTTTTTCGGAAAGTATTTAAAATTAAGTAATAACTGATTAATACTAATCATATTTGGGTGAAATTAAATGTCAAAAGGAGTGCCTTACGCAGAATATCAATCTGTTTATAATATTGCTTGCGGATTAGAAGATCGTGAAGGAAATTTATTAACTCCTGATCGTGCAATTTCCTCAGCATTACGCGGTGTTTTAACTCTAGATTCTGAAAAAAGAAAAAAAGAATTACTTGGTGAGGAGGCTTATGGGCGAGCAGAAGAATTGGCGAATTTTCTTCAAGGAGGAAACCTTGAACCATTTTTAGGTGTATGTCCTGAAGCCCATTTGACATTATATAGCGCCCATAACGCAAAAAGAATGGAAGAATTAAAAAGAATTGCGCAAAATCCTCAAAAATATTATAAACTCATTGCTGCAACACTTAGAAGGGAATTTTTTCCAACTACAGAGGACTTTAAGAGTGCACATTATCTTCAAATGGACCAAAAAATGTTTCTTGCTTGATTATGATATATTCTTGCTGTCTTTCAGTTTTTTCGGCTTAGGAAGATCTTTTTTATACACAATAGTACGATATGTGAACGGTATCTCTATTCCCTCTTTGTCAAAGCGCTTTTTTATGCCCTCAACTATATCATATTTCATCTTCACACCAGTGACAAAATCTTTTGCCCAGAACAGCAGTCTCAGGTTTATGCCGCTTTCTCCAAATTCCCTCAGGCGGACTATCGGGATATCCGGTGTCTTTTCTACAAACAGGAGATCTGGATGCTTTTTTGCTTCTTCAACCATTATTTTTCGTGCAAGCGCCATATCCGAGTCATAGCTGATGCTCACATCAAGAGATTTCAGGATTTTCCTGTCTTTTATAGTATAATTCACAATTGATTCTTTGCTTATGATGTGATTGGGTATTATCACGCGCTTGTTTTCCCATGTGTTTATGACTGTATGGCGAAGTGTTATGTCCTCGACGACACCGTACTCGCCTGCAATCTTTAGCCTGTCACCCAGGCGAAACGGCTGGAACATTGCAAGAGTAACGCCTGCCACGAGATTTGCAAGAGAATCCTGGGCTGCAAGACCAATGACAATGCCAAGTATCCCTGCACCGGCAAACAGGCCGACAGACAATGCCCGAAGAGGGGGTATTGAATAGAATAAAAATCCAAGACCAAAAATATATATTGATACCCTGACGATGCTTCTTGCCATCCGCTGCTTTGTGACATCTATTTTTTTGCCAGCCAGCGGGGTTTCTTCCAGATGAAAAAACACACGGTCTACCAGCTTTGCAACCAGAGGCGTCAGCAGGACGATTAGTACCGGGATCATTATTTCGGGGATAAGTAATTCCGACATTTGAGGCAGTTCTATGTTCAAAGCCATTTCAGACACAAGTTTATTTTGTCATCAGGGGTTAATATAATTTTTATCATCAACAATTAGTTTTTTATGGTTTCCTGAACTATTTGTGGTTATGAGTGATAAGGTTATTGCATCTGCGCCGGGGAATGTTTTCTTTTTCGGAGAGTTTGCAGTCATATATAACAGGCCGTGCATCATCGCATCTGTAGATCGGAGAACGAAGGTTGTTTTATGCAAAAGAGATGATGACAGGGTTGTTGTTGATTCTGCGGCTTTCGGGGGGGCGAGCGCAGTCTTGGGAAATGGCCTTGGCAGCTATGAAAGCAAGGCTCCTGAGCTGTATCCTGTTCTGGATTTTTTGGGAGAGCTTGTGCGCAGGTTTAAGATATCCTCCGGGTTTGATCTTAAAATAACCTCAGACATCCCTGTAAACTCAGGCATGAGCAGTTCCACAGCAGTATTCTGCTCAATCCTAAAAGCAGTATCAGAAATGTCAGGCAAAAACATCGACAACAAAGACTATTTTGACTGGATTTATGCGCATCAGGTAAAGATTCACGGCGGAAAAGCATCCGGGAGTGAGATTGTATCATCGTCTGTCGGAGGCTTTAATTGCGTGAAAAAGACTGAAAACAAAATTAAGTTCGACTCGCTGGGTGAACACAAATTCTGTGTTGTCATCGGTGACACAAAAGTTCCTGCGCCTACAGCCCTGACAGTCGGCTATCACCTCCCAAGTATGAAAAAGCGGTTTCCAACGATGGTTCGGGGGATTTTTGACGGCATTGAGAAGCTGAGCCTTGATGCGAAAACTGCGATACAGAAGGAGGATATTGATGAAGCGGGGAGGCTGATGAATGAGAACCAGCTCCTGCTTGAGAAGCTGGGGATGTCGCACCCAAAGCTTGATGACTGCATCTCTGCTGCCATATCTTCGGGGGCTGTTGGCGCAAAGCTTTCAGGAGGTGGATGGGGAGGCATCATGGTTGCGCTCTGCCACTCAAGAGACCAGAATAAGGTCATGAAAGCTATTGCTGAAACTGGCGCAAACGTAATCAAGACTAAGATTGGTGTCGAGGGCGCAAAGATTGAGTGAGTGTTTTTGGTATTGAGAACAAGCCTATTTCTCTTTCAGCGCAGGAAGCACTATCTTTGCATAGTTTGATGCAAGCACCACTATCATCGGGCCTATGAAGATGCCGCTTATTCCGAATACAAGCGGGCCGAATATGTATGAGAGCATCATGGTGCCTGTATGGACTCCTCTTGCAGACACAAAAGGGCGCAGCGCAAAATCAGGAATCATATCAACAACCACATTCACTGCAACTAAAAACGCTGCAAGATAAACAGCATCACCAAACACAGTGTCTGCAACAAACGAATTCACAGCGAGATAGATAATGGTCGGTATCCACACAAGTTTCACTCCTATCATCGGGACAAGGCTTGCGACACCTGTAAGTATTGCAAGAAGTATCGGATATGGCAATTGCAGGTGTAATGGGGCGTATGTGTTGAACAGGTTATAGACTATCATTGCAAGTATGGCTGTGATGATGGCATTTAAGATGTTTCCAAAAAATATGCGAAAGAGGGCTTTGTCTGTGTCTGCAAAGTATTTTTCTGCTACCCCGTGATTATCGAAGATGTCTTCTTCCAGCAGGTTTCTTATCTTCTTTCCATCCCTTATAAGGTAGAATGATATGAGAAATATCAGAAAGATGCTGAATACGAACCCAAGAAATGTGAAAAAGTACCCTGTTGACTGGTTAAAGAGGCTCATAAGCGATGCTGTAAGTTCCTTATCGCGCCCAAAGCCAGAGAGGGACTCCCACGGATTGCTCATATCTTCTGTGATGTTTATTTTTGCTATAACCATGTCAACATATTGTGATTTCTGTTCCTCAGGAATGGTTTCCACATATTTAGTCAGCTCGATTGCGCCAATATTTGCTGTGTATATTATTATGGCTATTATCGGCAGTATGACTATGATGAGTGAAAAAATAGATGAGAATGTCTTCAGTCTTGTGATGCGCAACATTATGCTGTAGAACGGCCGTGCAATATAATATACAAAAACAGAATACACAATCACGTCGCGAAACGGCGCAATAAGCATGAACAGGAGCGCTGCAAGAATTATGCCGTAATAGCCCCATATGTGGTTTTTGGCGCTCATGTATTACTATTTATGTGAATAAGCATTTATATGTTGCAGGTAAAATTGTATGTGGTTAGTATGGATAATTTTGTTGAGAAAATAGTCAAAGGAAAAATGAAGATGCATGA
>CBDUVR010000117.1:0-4708 GCA_965370705.1 uncultured archaeon
ATGATATTTTGAAAAAATTCAAATAGAAATATCCAAAGAATTTACTTCTTCTCATCAGAGACATCAGATTCCGCTTCAGCCTCGTCATCATCTTCCTTGGCAGGCTCTTCAGCCTCTTCTTCTTCTACCTTTTCTTCCTTGGCAGCTTTTGGTGCCTCTGCTTTCGCAGGAGCTGATACTCCTTCACTGACCTTTTTCAAAGCAGCAATCACAGCATCTACGACTTCCGGGTCCACCGGGAATGCAATAGACTTTCTGAACCTTTTTTCCTCTTCTTTAGGCGTGAAAAAACCTCTCGATATTGAGATAAACTCATTCTCAGAATCGTCGGTTATTGCCTTTTTTCTTGCAACTTCGAGGAAATTGTTGGTTCCAAAATTTACATCCTCTGCTACTACTGTTTCAAATTCTACTTCTGCCATGTATTTCACCTATCGTTTTTTAGTGCAAAAACTTGCGGAACGATAGAGTTCCGTTTTTGCCTTGGTTCTAGGGCACTTTTAGGTGCCCTATATACTCGATTTTAAACTAACTATATCCTGATACTTTTATAAATGTTCTGCAAACACCTTGCCGATAGACTGCATCATCCGACAAGCACTCTCAGGTTCTGAAGTGCACTCGCCTGCAGCACTTTTGTTCCAAGTTCACTCTTCTTCTTAACCTTGATGATAGCTTTCTTGCCGACAGTTGCAGAGAACAAATACTCCTTGCCCTTGTATATATCCACATTAGAGCCAATATGCGCTTTCGGCACACTTACAGAAATATATCCCCCGCTTTCAAACACTTTGTACCCTATTTCATGCTTCAGTGTATCAAGGATAGGCTCAACAGAGATGTGCATCCCGACAGTCTTCTCAAGTTCAGATATCCGCGTTCCGTTTTTCCCGATGACATATGATATGTCCTCCTTGGCAACCCGAAGAATTGCCCTGTTCCCGGAGACAACTTCAACAATCGGGTTATGGATATACTTTCCGAGAATCTCCCGGATCCTCTCGCCCGCAAGCTTATTCACACTCGACTGCTCTTCATCCTTCACAGGAATAACAACAGTCTGCTCACCGTAAGTATATATTTCATACACGAGTTTTTCAGTTTCAAAGTCACTTACATCAATGACGGGCCGTGCAAGATCTGCCTCACTCATTCCTGTCGGCACGCGCACCCCGAGGCTCAAAGTATACACCTTCCTGATCTCCCCGTCTTTGACAAATATGATTGTATCAATCACCTGTGGAATCAGTCCAAGCTCAATTCTCCCGATAAACCTGTGGACAGCATCAATAGCCTCAGTCGCATGCACGACACCAAGCATACCAACACCCGCAAGCCGCATATCCGCAAATATCCTGAAATCATTCGTTCTCCTGAGCTCATCATATACAGTAAAATCAGGTCTTACAAGAAGCATGATATCTGCGGTTTTCGCCATATCACCCCCGAGAGCGCCATATTGCGTAATATCAGCCCCGACCTGCAGGTCCCTTGGCTGCTCCATAGTCTTTACGATTTTGCCTTTTTTCTGGTAATATTCAGCAAACGCCTGCGCAAGCGTACTCTTGCCGCCACCAGGCAGGCCTGCAATAATCATCCCCTCTGCGCGCGTATCAAGCCGCTCCTTTAACTTAACAGACATCTTATAAGAATCAATATCAACCTTCGCGATCGGCCTCACGACAGTAACTTCCATTTTTTCAGAAAACGGCTGCCTTGTGATAGCAATCCTGTACCTGCCATACTGCACGATAGTTGCTCCCCTGGCACCGATTTCAACCATCGCATCATCAGATACCCTCACAACATTCATGATTTCCTTGGCAATATCATCAAGTTCCTTCTTGGTGGTTATCTTCTTGCCTATTTCAACAAGCTTAACCTTCCCGGGCATTCCAACCTTTGCCTTTGGAATTGCCCCTTCCTTAAGGTGGATAGATGATGTAAGAGGAGTGAACATCTTCTCGATTTTCAATGTCTTGATATCATCTCTCCTGAAATAAAGCACGCGAACATCAATCGCATCCGCAGACTTCGCCTGTACTATATCTGCAGTGATAAGAGTTGCTTTGTTGTCGCGCGCAATATCCTTGATAAGCGCATCAATCCTGCCGCTTTTCGCAAGTTGGATCTCCTCTATTGTGGGCTTCCTGCCCATTTCACTGACTTTAATATTATGTTTTTCACACAGAGTCCGTATGTTCTTAAGTTCGTCAAGACCGTCAAACCCAATCTCGCGCCCGCGGTTAGCCTGGTTCTCGAGTTCTGCTATCACAAATTCCGGTATTATAATCTCTCCCTTAATTTTCTTCTCCAAGATAAGCTTCGAAACAACGCCGTTGATAATCGCTGAAGTGTCAGGAACAAATTTTCTGGAGTCTTCTGATTTGCTGACGGCTGCCCCTGTTTTCTTTCTTTTTTTATTTTTATTTTCACTAATTATAGTAATATTAATCACCTTATATTTTGTATTATACATTTTCATTTATGTATTTGTTTGTATTGAACCAAGTAATATTTGTAATCACTCTAAGAAACAACTATTAACAAGAAATAATCATTATTTTTCTCTGGTTCCACTCTCCAGTTAGAAGCATAACTTTAAATAGGTTTGTTTCATCTCATTGATGCAATGCAGCTGCGTAACAGACAATAGATTCAGACAACAGCCATTCTTTTCTTCAGAACATTTATCTTCTCCCTCAGCTCAATTGCCTTCTCAAACTCAAGCCGCTCAGCCGCTGTATTCATATCAAACCCGAGAATTTCAATGAGCTGTGAAATGTCGCTTTTAGGGATATAATTCATCTTGCTTATGTCAAGTTCTTCTTCTTTGATAATCCTTTCATGTATCTTTTTCTGGATCGTCTTCGGGATTATCTTGTGTTTTTTGTTGTATTCAACCTGCAGTTTTCTTCTTCTTTCTGTCTCGTCGATTGCTCCCTGCATTGATTCTGTGACGGCATCTGCGTACATAATGACCCTTCCATGGCTGTTTCTTGACGCCCTGCCCATTGTCTGGATAAGGGACCTCTTGTTTCTCAGGAATCCCTCCTTGTCAGCGTCAAGGATTGCGACAAGGGAGACTTCAGGCAGGTCAAGACCTTCTCTCAGGAGATTCACGCCTATAAGCACGTCATATTTTTTGCTTCTGAGGTTCCTTATTATCTCTGTCCTCTCGATAGTATCAATTTCTGAATGAAGATACTGGACTTTTATGCCTTTTGTCGAGAGAAAGTCGCACAGGTCTTCTGCCATTCTTTTTGTCAGGGTTGTCACAAGTGTCCTATAGCCATCCTCTGTTTCCTTTTTTATGTTTTCAAGGAGGCTGTCCACCTGGCCTCGTGTTTTTTTAACGGTTACGGGCGGGTCAATAAGGCCTGTAGGCCTTACTATCTGCTCGACTATTTGAGCGCTCTTTTCAAGTTCGTGTTTGTCCGGTGTCGCTGATACGTAGATTATCTTCTTGATTTTTTTTTCAAATTCGCTGAATTTCAGGGGCCTGTTGTCAAATGCGGATTTGAGGCGGAAGCCATTTTCTACAAGGCTTTGTTTTCTCGAATAGTCGCCATGGTACATGCCGCGCAGCTGCGGGAGGGTCACATGCGATTCGTCAATAATTGTGAGAAAGTCTTTTGGAAAGAAGTCTATGAGTGTGTTTGGGGGCTCGCCCTTGGCTCTTTTGTCGAAGTGTCTTGAGTAGTTTTCTATACCCCCGCAATAGCCTGTCTCGCGCATCATCTCAAGGTCGTAGTTCGTGCGCTCTTGCAGGCGCTTTGCTTCGTGTGTCTGTCCTTCTTTTAGCAGTTCTTTGAGCCGCTCTTTTAGCTCTTTTTCAATCGAGCGCATGGCAGATTCTGCTTTGTCTTCGGGCATGACAAAATGTTTTGCAGGGAATATGAGATATTGGCTGTGTTCTGATACTGGCTTTAATGTAATCCGGTCAAGCATTCTTATTTTTTCTATTTCGTCGCCGAACATCTCTATTCTCAGGACCGCATCTTCGTAGCCGAGAAATATGTCTATTGTGTCTCCCATTACGCGCACATTTCCCCGTTTTGGTGTCTTGTCGTTTCTCATGTACTGGATCTTTACGAGTTTTGAGAGGAGTTCCTTCCGCGGAAGTGTCATGTTTTTCTGGATTTTTACTGTCAGTTCTTCGTATTCTTCGGGTGAGCCAAGACCGTAGATGCATGAGACACTAGCAACAATAATTACATCCTTTGACATGATGAGGGATGATGTCGCAGACAGCCTGAGGCGGTCTATTGTCTCGTTTATTGATGCGTCTTTTTCAATGTAGGTGTCTGTGCGCGCTATGTATGCTTCGGGCTGGTAATAGTCATAGTATGAGACAAAGTATTCCACGTGATTGTCCGGGAAAAATTCTTTCAGCTCGTTGTATAGCTGCGCTGCAAGCGTCTTGTTGTGGCTGATTATGAGTGCGGGCATGTTTGTTTTTTCGATGATGTTTGCTATTGTGAATGTTTTGCCTGAGCCGGTTACTCCGAGAAGTGTTTGTGCCCTATACCCCTTTCGAAGCCCCTCTGCAAGTTTTGAAATGGCCTGTGGCTGCGCCCCAGCAGGCTTAAATTTAGACACAAGTTTAAATTCATGCATAATGTTTTTTGTGTAGATTATATATTTAAGTAGTTGGTGGTTGATTTGCCTGATAAGGCGCAATTTGTGGTTTGCTGTCTTAACGGAA
>CBDUVR010000118.1:0-4679 GCA_965370705.1 uncultured archaeon
AGGAGATATTATTCCCGTAGGAGTAGATGAAGGTGATGGTTATACAACAGCACCTTGTTTTTGGAGTAGTACGTTAGATATTTAAATTTTCAAAATAAATAATTCTGAGGTGGTGCATATGGTTAATCAAGATCTAAATATTTCTTTAGAGATGTCTGGAGAGATTGAAGAGGCTTTCAGGGTGTCTGAACTTCAGAGGTCTGTTCTTGAAGAGCATTATGAAGAGTTTCAAAAGAAGTATCCTGGAGAACACATCATTATAGATGGTGGATTTGTTGTTGGACATTCAGGAGGTGCAGAAGAAGCATGTGAGATTTTTCGAAATTATAGAGTTTCTAAATTGATAGAAAATACAACTAAAAGTGAAATGGATCGTGTATTTATGGCGTATGTTAGGGATCCAAATAGTAGCTATATACTTTCTATGTTTGCAGGCTAATCATCATATGTGTTTTTAAAGGTTGCGGTGCATTATTCTGTTTGTATTTGGTGTTCAATCGTTTGATTTTATGGTTTAACGATGACTGGGCCGGCTTGGGATATCTTTTGTGCTCCCCTGCGGGCCCAGATCGGGAATGTCAGGCGGGAAATCATTGCGTTTTCTGTGTTTTTTGACTCCCTACATCTAAAATAAAGTGGAGGTGTCGCTTATGGCACGAATGTATTCGCGCAAGCGGGGCGTATCGGGATCCAGCAAGCCCGTTGTCAAGGAAGTACCCAAGTGGGTAGAATATAAGAAAGATGAAATAGAAAAGCTTGTCATTAAACTGAGAAAACAGGAATGTTCTCCTGCTATGATTGGGACTATTCTAAGGGACCAGTATGGTATCCCGTCAGTGAAGCAAATCACAGGCAAGAAAGTTATTGAAATTCTGAAAGAAAACAAGATGGATTCGAAATTGCCTGAAGATATGCTGAACCTGGTTAAGAAAGCAGTGAATGTTTCTGAGCATATGAAAACTAATAAGAAAGATGTCCACAGCATGAGAGGCCTTTTGCTGAGTGAAGCCAAAATCAGGAGACTTGCGAAGTATTATAAAAAGAAAAAGGCACTTCCTGCAGACTGGGCGTATAACAGGGAAAGGGCTAAGTTGCTTGTGCAGTAGTTTGTTTTAGGGTGTTTGGAGCACTGCGGGTGATGCAGTTGTTCCTGTGACTGTAACTTATATAAGATTTTGTATTTATAGTAGATAGTGTTACTTATTCTGGGGGATGATACAAAAAATGCAGTGTTGCTGAGGTGCGATAGACTTGAGCTCAATGGATGCGAAAAGGAAGGTGCAGGCGCTTGCCGATATGGCTGCTTACGTGGCAAAGGCTATTGAAAAGGAGAGAGGGCATATTAAAGTTGTGAGCCATTTTGACTGTGACGGCATCTGCGCGGGCGCGATCATCTATAAGACTCTGAAGTACCTTAACAAGGATTTTGATATCAGTTTTGTGAAACAGCTTGGAAAAGATGAAATAGTTGAACTTTCGCATGAGAAGAATTCTATGCTGATATTTTGCGATGTCGGCTCCGGGCAGCTTGATATAATTAAGAGCCATATTTCACAGATACCTGTTGTTGTGCTGGACCATCACCCGCCTGAAGGGTGCGCATGGGATAAATTATACCATCTTAATCCGCATTTTGTGGGCATTGACGGCGCCAATGAAATAAGCGGCGCAGGAGTGTGTTATGTGCTTGCAAGGAGCCTGTCAGTTCAGTCAAAAAAACTGATTGACCTTGCTATTGTCGGTGCCTGCGGGGATGTACAATATCAAAATGGTGAGTTTTCGGGGGTTAACAGGCTTCTTTTAGAGGATGCTGAATACAGCGGAGCCATCAGGTGCGAAAAGGGCCTGAAGCTTTTTGGAAGGTATACTAAACCAATCCACAAGGCAATAGAGTACTCAACTGATCCTTTTATCCCGGATGTTTCAGGGAATGAATCAGCTGCTGTGCAGTTTCTTTCTGAGATCGGGATCGCTGTCGTGGACAGGAAAGGGAAATGGAGACGACTGTGTGATCTATCAAAGGAGGAAGAAAAAAAGCTTGCGACGGTGCTTGTTCTTGAAAACATATCGGGCGGGGGTGCTGCAGGTGACCTTATAGGCACGATTTATGTGCTTAAAAACAACTATGACATCAGGGAGTTTTCAAGTGTGCTTAATGCATGCGGAAGACTGGAAAAACCTGCTGAGGGGCTCAATATCTGTATTGGAGCAGGTGAGAATATTGATAAGATACTTCATGAGTATCGCAAAAAGATTGCTACTGCTGTCTTTTGGGCTAAAAAGAACAGGGAGGGTTTTGTTGTCACTAAAAGTGCGACTTACATTCCTGCAGGCGGGAATATTGATGAGAATATTATTGGTACTGTGGTTTCGATTCTTCTGAAAAAGGATGTTAAGACAGATGTTGTGGTCGGTTTTGGAAATGCGGGCAGAGATTGGGTTAAAGTTTCGGCAAGAGCTAAACCAAAAGCGGTCGGCGTGGATCTGGGGAGTGTCGTCAGGAAAGTTGTTGAGAAACTTGGGGGCGAAAGTGAAGGGGGAGGCCACTCTCATGCTGCAGGGGCTAAGATTCCAAAAGGGTCTGAGATGAAGTTTGTTGAACTTGCAGAGGAGATTCTTTGATTATCAGTACCAAGATTTATAAAATTAATCTTTAATATTTAGTCAGTAATCATAGTAATGCGCAAACGGACGGTTATAATTCCAGATTCTTGGAGTTTTTGATTGCATATTAAGTATGACCCGGCAATCAAAAAGCTTAGGATTCTCCAATTATCACCAATATCCTATGATTTTTGAGTTATTGACTAAACAGAAGGTGTTTTTTATCGCTGAAACGACTACAGACAGGAGAGCAGGCAAAGTAAAGAAGGACACATGGTCCAAGAAAAAGTGGTATGCTATAATGTCGCCTGAGTTTCTTGGAGGCAAGGAGATTGCAGATACCCTGGCGCTGAAAGAGAAAGATGTTATTGGCAGGAGTATTGTTCTTCCCCTGAGTGAACTGACCGGTAATTTCAGGGATTTTAAGGTTAAAGTCAGCTTAAGAATCAATAGTGTTAAAGGAAATGAAGCGCATACAGAGTATGTTGGCCAGGAGTTGCTCAGGGACCAGATATTGAGGGTTATCAGGAGATGGTCATCAAGAATTGATTCTGTTGACGATATCACGCTGAAGGATTCAGCAAAGTTCAGGATTAAGAGTTTGACTGTGAGTGCGCGAAGGATAAATACTTCGACAAAGGATGAGATACGCCATGCTGTTTCTGAAGGGATAAAAGAGTATGTGAGCGCAAGAACAATGGACCAAGTGGTTAGTGATATTAATTGTTCAAAGCTCCAGAAGACGATTGCGGGTAATGTGAAGAAGATTTATCCTATCAGGACCGTTGAAATCAGGATGATTCAGAAGATTTAGGGTTTTTTTCTATAATTTATATATAATAGACAACTATATATTTTGCATGAAAGTTGTTTTTGGCGAGGTTATTGCAAAGGTTAAGCCGGACAGGGCTGAGGTGCGCGCGTCTTTTGAGTTGTTTTCGCGCATAGCGTCTTTTGTTAAAAAGGAGTCTGGGCTTTCTGCAAAGCTGATGGGGTCTGTTGCCAAGGATACTTTTCTTTCAGGTGACAAGGATCTCGATATTTTTGTGTTCTTTCCTGTCTCTTTTTCGCGCAAGGAGCTTGAGAAGAAAGGGCTCGAGATTGGGAAGGCGGTTTTTGAGAAGTTCGGGTGCATGGATTATGTTGTTTCGTATGCTGAGCATCCTTATACGAAAGGAGTTATTGAAGGATATGAGGTAGAGATTGTGCCTGCATATAGTATCAAAAGCACGAAGAAGCTTAGGAGCGCCGTTGACCGGACACCTTTTCATACTGAGTATGTTCTTTCCAATCTTAAGAACCATGATGAGGTCAGGATATTCAAGAGGTTTCTCAAGGGGATTGGATGCTACGGGTCTGACCTTAAGACTGAGGGGTTTTCAGGATATTTGTGCGAGCTTCTGATTATCCATTACGGTACGTTCAGGAAGGTTATTTCTGAAGCACAGAAGTGGAGGGAGCAGCAGATTATTGATGTTGAAGGCCTTTATTCCCAGACTGATTATAAAAAAGTTAAAAGGATTTTTCGGGGTCAGCCGCTGATAGTTGTTGACCCTGTTGATAAAAAGAGGAATGTCGCTGCTGTGCTTTCAGTGGAGAAGCTTGCGCGGTTTATGATACATGCGAGGAAGTTTGAGCAGAAACCTGAGCAGAAGTATTTTTTTGCCAGGAAAAGGCAGATTGATACAGGGCAGGTTGTTAAGTCCTCTGATGAGAGCGGGATTAAGATATATGCTGTTGTTTTTGAGAGGCCGGATGTTATTGAAGATGTGCTGTACCCGCAGCTTCGTAAGATGCTTTTGAATTTTGGGGGTTTTTTGGGGCGTAATGATTTTAAGGTTGCTGATTCATGGGTGTTTGCTGATGGGGAATGCGGTGTTGGTCTCAAGGTTATGAATACGAAGGTCATGAAGCATAAGGTTGTGAAGGGGCCGTCTGTTTTTAATCCGCTTAAGCATCAGGACGGGTTTATTAAGATGCATAAGAAAGTGTGGCTTGAGGATGACAGGTACATTGCTGAGGTTAAGAGAGACTGCTGTCTTATTGATGAGGGCATCGGGATGTTTTTTGGGGGG
>CBDUVR010000119.1:0-4625 GCA_965370705.1 uncultured archaeon
TATTTTTATTAAGATATATAAATCTCACAGGCACATTAATTCTATGGATTATTCTAAGTTTACGGACATGAAGCGCGAGAACAAGGACCTCATAAACCTGAATCCGCTGCAGACTGCAGGGAAGCTGACGAAGGAAGCGCAGAAGGTGCTTGTTGAGTTCGGGGACGGGTATTCTGTGTGTGATTTTTGCGACGGGGTTCTTGATGACATCGAAAAACCTCCGGTAAAAACATTCACAAGAGAAATCCTCCCAAAATTCCTCAACTGCGATGTGGTGAGGATTACTAATGGCGCACGCGAGGGGATGTTTATTATAATGCACTCCCTCACAAACCCGAAAGACACCATCCTTGTTGATGAGAATGCTCATTACTCGTGTTTTGTTGCTGCTGAGAGATGCAGGATCAATGTGGTTAAAGTACCGAACAGCAAATGCCCCATAGATGCGATAGACGTCGCAAATTATGAGCCCCTGATAAAAAAACACACGCCGAAGCTGATACTGCTCACGTACCCGGAAGGAAACTACGGAAACCTTCCCGACGCAAAAAAGCTGGGAGCAATAGCAAAAAAATACAATGTTCCATACGCCCTCAACTGCGCATACTCAATAGGCCGGATGCCAGTAAACATGAAAGAGCTGGGTGCGGATTTTGTTGTTGCATCCGGGCATAAGTCAATGAGCGCATCAGGGCCTGTGGGCTTAATAGGGGTGAATAAGAAATATGCTGATGTTGTTCTTGCAAAATCAAAGGATTACCCGAACAAGGTTATAGAGTGCCTCGGCTGCACTTCAAGGGGGGCAACTGTTGCGACGCTTATGGCGTCATTTCCTGAAGTGGAAAAGAGGGTTGAGAAGTGGGATGAAGAGCTAAAGAAGGCGCAGTGGTTCTGCTCTGAGCTTGAGAAGCTTGGGTTTGTTTTGATCGGGCAGAGACCGCATAAGCATGATCTGATGTTTTTTAGGACTGATGTTTTGTATGAGATTTCGAAAAAGCATAAGAAGAGAGGGTATTTTCTTTACAAAGAGCTGAAGAAGAGGGGCATTATCGGCATAAAGCCAGGGCATACGAAGTCGTTTAAGTTGTCTACTTTCGGGATTTCGAAAAAGGATCTTGTGAAGGTTATAAATGCTTTTTCTGAGATTATTGAGGAGAATAAGAAGCTGTTATCTTAACAGATTACGTTCTATCACTGACCTTTCAAGTAGTCTTTTCTTTCATTAGCTTGTAGTTTGAACCATCACACTCTCAGTTTGTCTATCTGCTTTTGGGTTGATGGCGCTACTGTTATGTATCTTACTGGTTTGTTTTTGCCGTATTTTACTTTCACTTTGGGTGTTTTTGCGTCTGAATATCTTGCTGTCAGGCTGGCGGCTGTTTTTATTGCATCTCGTGTCTTTTTGCCCTGGAGAATCGTGGTTGGGCTGCCGCAGTTTGGGACCTCGAAAATGTAGTCGGTTTTGTTTTTCAGGTTTAGCAGCTGCTTGTTGCCGGGTTCGTCTATCCCGACTATTATCTTGTTTCTTCTGGACCTGAAGTGCCTGCCGGTTTTTAGCAGGTCTATGTCTTTTTCTGTGATTCTGCTCTTATGGCGGAATAAGTCGCTTACCTTGTTTGCGAATTCTTTGCAGGTCAGGAGGCAGCCCCCCCCCGGAGACTGAAAATCATCTATTTTGAACTTTTTTGCAAGGCTCATCTGGAGTTTCCTGGACCTTCCTGTTATTGATAGGAGTTTTTCCCTTTTTATCCAGCCTTTATTTTCCGGTTCTGTTTTTGGGAGGCATCCTGCTGATAGGGGTCTCAGGACTTTGTTTTCGAGGGCTGCTTCTTTTTCTATAATTTTGAGGGCTCTCATGTGCTGTGTCATGGGCCTCTGGCCGAGTACCTCGCCTGTGAATATGAATTTTGCCCTGATTTGCTTTGCGTATTTCTTTGCTTTTTTCAGCATGTAGAGCCTGCAGTCGATGCAGGGATTTGCACCTCTTCCATGGCCGTGCCTGGGGTTTCGGATGATTTGCAGGTATTCTTTGTCTGCGCTTATGACTTTCAGGGGGATGTTTAGGTTTTTGGCTGATTCTTCTGCGCTGATTTTTGCGCTTTTGTTTCGCTCATAAAACGGGGTTCTTATCATGAGTGCAAATACGTCTATGTTCTCATTCTGCACTATTTTTGCTGCCAATACTGAGTCCAGGCCGCCTGAAAACAGGCAGACTGTCTTTATTTTTCCAGTCATTTTGATCTTACCATATTGAGTATTTCACATGCTTTGCAGATGTTGTTTCTTGCGGGCTCGCCGCAGATGCTGCAGGATTTTAAGTCCTTTGCACTGTTATTTCGGGTGCATGCTTTAACAAGCATTGGCTTTTGTTTCAGGTAGTTCATTACAATATTGCGCTTCACATCCGGGTAATGTGATTCAAGGTTGTCAAGGGTGTTTTTGATGTCTCTCCTGAATACTGCCCCTGAAAGAGGGCAGCGGTCGTATAATACGTGAAATTTCATGATTTGGGTGTATTTTTTGATGTCTGTGTCTCTTGCAAAATACAGGGGCTTTACTCTTTGTGCGAATCCGGCGTGTGCGCAAATGCCTGTTTTCGGGCCAAGGCCGGCGCTCAGGTATGGGTTTCCTTTCAGGATATTCATGAAGAGAGTCTGTGCCTCATCATCCAGGTTGTGCCCTGTGACCAGTTTGTCTGCACCAAGGTCTTTTGATTTCTTGTTTAATATCCATCTCTTGATTATGCCGCATATTGTGCAGTTTTCATAGTGTGTGTGTTTTTTGACTATAGACATTACGTGCTCAATTGGACATCCTATCTCATCTTTTATCTTAATCTCGTGAAGTTTTATGCCGTATTCTTTGCAGAATGCCTTTGCGTTTTCGAGATTTATTTCTGACCATTTTCCTATCTCAAGGTCCAATATGAGTGCAGAAACATTGTAGCCTAGTTTCTTTAGGATACAGAGGACTGCAAGAGAATCTTTTCCGCCTGAGCATGCTGCAATTATCCTGTCGCTTTTTTTAAGCAGGTGGTAGCCGCGGATTGTTTTTTTAACTTCATCTTCAAAATGCTCTATATATATTTTGTCCTGCGCATGCATATGTACACCACGTAAGGCTGTATATGAGAATTATTTGTTTTTCCTGAGCTCAAGCATCCTGTCGAGGGCTGTTTTTGCTTTTTTTCTCAGGTTTTCATCCAGTTTTATCTCAAACTGCTCTTTTTCAAGAGATTCGCAGATGTTGTGGAGGGTTATCTCTTTCATCTGGGTGCAGATGCCGCCGATTGGGTGGAATTTTTTGCCCGGGAATTCCCTTTCAAGCCTTTTTACCATGCCTTCTTCTGTTGCGACAATGAATTCTTTTGCGCTGCTTTTTTTTGCGTAGGTGAGCATCTGGCTTGTCGAGCAGACTGCATCTGCCATGTTGAGGAGTTCTGGCCTGCATTCCGGGTGGGCCATCAGTTCTGCGTCTGGGTACCGTGCTTTTGCTTTTTTTGCGGATTCGAGAGTGATCCTGTCGTGCACGTAGCAGTAGCCATCCCAGAGGATTATCTTTTTGCTTGTTTGTGACTGCGCGTATTGCCCAAGATTTCTGTCAGGGACAAAGATTATCCTGTCTTTTTTTACTGAGTTTACCACATCTGCTGCATTTGCGGATGTTGTGCAGATATCTGATTCTGCTTTAGTGTCTGTGGTTGTGTTAATATAGCATGCGACTTCTGCATCCGGGTGTTGTTTCTTTTTTTTGCGCAGGGCAACTGGTGTCACCATCCGGGCCATTGGGCACTTTGCCCGGGTGTTTGGGTGCAGAACCTTTTTTTTCGGGCTCAATATTTTTGCTGATTCTGCCATGAAGTCGACACCGCAGAAGACGATGATGTCTGCGTCTGTTTTTGCTGCTGCCTGGCTCAGGTCCAGTGAGTCGCCGATGTAGTCTGCGATTTCATAGATGTCGGGGGTCTGGTAGTTGTGCACCAGACAGACTGCGTTTTTCTCTTTTTTCAGCTGGTTTATTTTTGCTATGAGCTCTTTTTTGGTTGGCATTGTTATCCTC
Source organism: uncultured archaeon (assembly GCA_965370705.1). Lineage (GTDB taxonomy): Archaea > EX4484-52 > EX4484-52 > EX4484-52 > B79-G9 > B79-G9. The sequence goes on from CBDUVR010000119.1 coordinate 4,060, forward strand.
TGCTATGATTTTTCAAGGAAGTTTTCCTGTGATTCTGTGAAATCCTTGTGCATCTCTCTTGTCTTCTCAAGCTCGATTTTCAGGCGCTTATGGGTTTTTGACAATTTTTCTGGAATCTGTAAACTGTTCCTAGACATATAATCATATATTGCTTCTGCCAATGCATCTGTAGCAAGGAGAGAGCAGTGGACTTTGACTGCAGGCATGGCGCCGAGTGCGCCCACGATATCTTCTTTTGTTATGCTTAGTGCTTCATCTATTGTTTTTCCTTTGGCAAGCTCTGTTGCCATGGAGGATGAGGCAATTGCTGCTGCGCAGCCAAGTGTCCTGAATTTGATGTCTTTGATTACTGGTTCATCTTTGTTGTTTTTTTCGACTTTGATGTAAACCCACATCACATCACCGCATGTCATGTTGCCGACTTTCCCGATGCCGTCTGCGTCTTTTATTTCACCCATGTTTCTCGGGTGCATGAAGTGGTCCATGACTTCTTTATTGTACATTTTTTTCACCAAATGGGCTTATTTCTCTTAATGCCCTGACTTCCTCTTTCAGGGCGCCTATTG
>CBDUVR010000120.1:0-4546 GCA_965370705.1 uncultured archaeon
GTGCGAACTCAAATCCTTTTTCCTGCAGGGAACCCCCTTCAGCACCAGAAAAGAATTCGCCCTAAGCAAACCCCCCTTCACCTTTCTTACAATAGCCTGCTTTTCAGGCGTATACTCATAAACACTGGCTTTCCTCGAATCAGTAACAATCACCATATCCGGGACCTTAATCATTTTCTCAAATGAGCCGGTCATTATTTCCTCAGCTTCCTTCAGTGTAGAAGCATTCCCAACAATATCCTCGTAAATCCTGGTGATCTTATCCCCTGCATCTTTATCTACAGGATAATTTTTAGTCACATGCGCATCAGAAGCAGTAAGACCAACACCCATTTCATTAACACCGAACCAGATGCCGCCACCGGGCCTGGGAAAAGCAACATACTTATGCTTCCCCTCCCTTATTTCAGGGCCATCCATCAGAACCTTCTGGCTCAGGTCCCTGTTCTTAAACACATACGTTGCATTCAAAGAGAAAGCAACACCAATTGTACACATTACATCCCTGACCCCATCAATCAACCCTTATCAAGAGAACCCACAATATTCTCAATTAACCCTGCAACATCATCTATAAGTTTCAGGTTTACTTTCTCCTTCGTATCTTCAGGCGTATGAAAATACTTGTACGGATACACCCCGAAATGAATCACAGGAACCCCCTCAACATGGAAAGCCCACCCGTCAAACTGCGGGGCATTATATCCTCCCCTGACCTCGACATTCATCCCCAGCTCTTTCGCACTTGCCTTGACCAGCCCGGCATATTTTTTAGAGCATATATTATATATAGTCTTCCCGGCCCCCACAGTATCTATATTGACAACCGCCTTTATCTTATCAAGCTCAGTCTGCTTCTTAAGATACCTGGCAGTTTTCGTACCAAGGCGAGCCTTATTCTCACTCACCTTCTGCCTTCTTTTCTCAACATACATATATGCTCCCTGCTTATTCCACTCCTCAGCATCAAACGAAACAAGCCTTATAGTATGCCTGAAATTCTTCTTCGAGAACAGCTCAGCCAGCTTAAGAAGAACCAGCGTCCCCGAAGCATTATCATTCGCCCCGGGAGACCCAGGGACAGAGTCATAATGCGCACACACAACAATTTCCTTTTTTGCACGCCCCTTTTTTGTAGCAATAACATTCCTCAAAACCGTGTTTGGCACATACTTCGTCTTTATGCTGAACTCCGCCTCAATCTCCTTTCCCTGCTTTTGCCACCTCTCTATCTGCCTGCATGATTTTGTATCTATCAGGCAGCACGGCATATTATCCATTGCATTTGTCAGGGACTGGAGCCACACCATATCCGGTCTCCCCAAAACATACCCTTGTTCTTTATCCTCTTCATCTACAATTGAATATTTCCTAAACGGGTACGCCTCGAAAGTAAGCTGTACCCCCGAAGAAACCAGTTTTCCCCTGACCTTCCCATCCGTAGACCCCGACCAGACCATCTGCGTTGCAATCGCCTTCTTTCTTTGCGGCTTCAAAAAAGAAAACTGCGGCTCCTCCAGTAGCTTCCATCCCATGAAACGGTGTTCATCAACACTCGCATCATAACCTAAAGAAGAATATTTATCCAAAAGAAACCCTGCAATTTCCTCATTCCTCCTGCTCCCGGCAACCCGCGGCTCTTCTGCAAGGAAATCCAGTATTTCACTTTTCATGAGCATTTAAGACATTTTAAAATATAAAAACTTAATCCTTTGAAAAATACAAAGATTTATATTATTTATGGAATGATATTCCATAATGCTGGACATAAATGAAAAAGATTTGGCAATATTGGCGCTCTTAAAGAAAGATGCAAAGCTTAAAACACAGGAGATATCGCGCAGGACAGGAATGCCGGTAACAACAGTACACAACAGGATCAAAAAACTGGAAGAGAATGGAATAATAACAGGTTATTGCGCAATGGTTGATAACAAAAAGCTGGGTATAAACATTAGCGCATATGTAATGATAAATGTTGAATACAGGACACCATCAGGCAAAAAAATATCCCAGGCAAAGCTGGCAAAAGATATAAAAAAGAATCCTCTCGTTGATGAAGCAAGCATTGTTGCAGGCGGGGCAGACATAATAATCAGGATTCATGCAAAAAATATAGATGAATTAAACGAATTTATAATAAACAGACTTCGGGATATGGATGGTGTTGCAAACACGCACACACTGGTTGTTCTGAACGAAATATATTAAAGGGATGATTTTTCTGGCAAAGAAAAAAATATTAGTAATAGGAACCGGCGGAACAATAGCATCAGTAAAGACAGAAGAAGGCTTGAGGCCGGCATACAAAACAGGGGAATTGATTTCTTTTTTCCCCGAAGTCGCGCAGATAGCAGATATCGAAAGCAAGATGCTCTTTAACATTGACAGCACAAACATGCAGCCACACCACTGGTCCGGAATTGCACGAGAAATTGAGAACCAATATGACAAATACGATGGTTTTGTAATAATCCACGGCACAGACACAATGCAATACACCTCCTCAGCTCTTTCTTTCATGCTGCAAAACCTCAAAAAGCCGGTTGTATTGACAGGAAGCGTAAAAGCAATAGGCAGGGGAAGCGACGCAAAAAAGAATTTTACAGACTCAGTCATTGTCGCTTGTTCAGGCATAAATGAGGTTTGCATAGCTTTCCATGGCAAGATAATCAAAGGCACTAAAGCGCGAAAAATAACAAACGAGGCAACAAGAGTAACAAACGAGAATCTTGAGGTTTACTCAAGCATCAACTTTCACCTGATCGGCGAAATAATAGGAACCCTGAAAGACAACAGCAAAAGAAAAATAGTCTTTGAAAAGAAATATCTCAACTCACATACACAAAACAGCAAAAAACTGGAAGTCTTATCAGGAATAGAAGACAACAGCATTTTTTTAGTAAAGATATACCCCGGATTCAACCCCGCCATTTTTAATAGATTAACAGGTTTCAGATGCATAATAATAGAAGCATTCGGTCCGGGAAATATTCCTTTTATCGAAAACTCACTCATAGAAAAAATAGAGATGCTGACAAAGAAAGGCATCCCGGTTTTCGTCACCACACAAAACACTTTTGGTGAAGTTGACATGAATCTGTACGAGGTAGGGCAAAAAGCAATGAACGCCGGCGCAATACCCTGCTTTGACATGACATGCGAAACAGCACTGGTGAAACTGATGTGGCTTTATGGCAATTTTGGGCATGACCCAAAAACAATCAGGAAATTAATGCTAAAAAACTTCGTCGGCGAAATAAGAGCCTGAAAAACTATGGGACTCACAAATTTAATGATATACACCAAATATCAATCCATGCTCATCAAAATCCGGAGTTTAGTCGAAGGCTCAAAAAATGCAGAAGGCATTGTAGTCATAATAGACGTTCTTCGGGCCTGCACCACAATACCTATTCTCCTGAAAAACCACGCAGACCATATTATCCCGGTCACCACTCCAGAAGATGCCAAACAATACGAATCCAGAGGATACGTGCTGATCGGCGAAGGCGAGCACGGCCATGTTCATGACTCATTCCATTATAACAACTCCCCCCAAGAACTTTACAATAAAGACTTCACAGGAAAAAAAATAGTCCTCAGGACAAACAATGCCACACAGGCAATACTGAACGCAGACAAGGCATCAGACATAATCCTTGCATCATTTGTAAACCTTGATGCCTGCACAGATTACATAAAAAACCACCACACAGGCCATGTAACCCTGGTCCCCTTGGGACGGCTTGGAAAAAAGGGACTTGAAGACGAGCTATGCGCAGTAGCCCTCAAATCCGCGCTTGAATCAAAAACCTACGATTTCCCGGGCATGAAAAAAAAGATATACAGCTGCGATTGCGCAGTTCTTGTCAGGAACACCCTGAAAAAGCCACAAGACGTCGAACTGAGCCTGAAACTAAATTCTTATCCCGTAGTTCCAAAAGTTCACACAAACACTCACAAAATCATCAGGGCAGCAAACTGACGAGAGTTACCACTAAACAACCAAAATAAGAACATTCTTCCCAAAACCCTAAGCTACGTCATCCATAGCTTCAGGCGCAGAAATATGCTTGATAATCGCGATATCATCAATCGCGCGAATCATCGGGTATGGGATAATGACCCCCCTCTTGCCGCCGACAACTCCGGCAAGATAAGACCCCTTGGCAGCATCAACCACAATGGCCCGCAGCCTGAACTTCGAAAGATCAAACTCAACATCAGCGATCTTACCGCAGTAAGAGCCTTTATCAGTAAAAATATCTTTCCCTACAACTTCATTCATTTCCTGTTCATTGACAACCATACAATAACACCTCTTCATAACCAGTTATGCACTAATAGCGCACCAATCTTTATATTTATTGGTGTGGGAACATTATTAAAAGTTTTGATTTAAAGTTGATTTTACAGGTGTCAGGGTCGCCTAGCTCGGTATGGCGGTAGCCTGCTAAGTTACTGTCCGCAAGGACTCGAGGGTTCAAATGAACCCCAAGACATCATTTCAATTCTTGGGTTCTGAAAATCCCTCCCCTGACGC
>CBDUVR010000121.1:0-4545 GCA_965370705.1 uncultured archaeon
CTTCTACAATGTCTGGTATTTTTACATCATGGAAGTCTTCTTCACCTACACTTGCGGTGCATAATGTCTTTGTGCGCGCGTATATTTCTGAGAACTGCCTGTCTGCGTCCTGGCGGGCATTCTCTATGAAGACTTTGTTTAGCATGCTCGTGAATATAGTGATGACTACAAGCCCGATTATCATACCTGATATTACCCAGTTCCATGCAAATGCTTTTTTCATACGTATCCTGTCCGTATCCTATGTAACTCATTATTTTTCAGCGTATTTTCTTTCCAGTTCGTCCCATCTTTTTCTTTTCCTGTATTTTGCGGTAAAGAACGAATGCAATCAAAACTGCAGGGATTATTGTAAGTATGACGTAATAAACAGGGTAACCGTTATTAAGAGTGTCTTCTTTTCCTGAGGCAGTGGATATGCAATCGACGTCCTTTTCTTTAGGACAGTCCGGGTCACAGATATCGTCTTTTACCTTGTCGCAGTAATTGTCTGCAGAACCAGAGGGGCAATCTACTGGACAGGTTAAGAAGTTTTCCGAAGAGCTACACACACGATTTCCACATATATCCTGGCAGCTATTATCAACACATCTCATACTCTCTAGACAACCACAATCAGTGCAGCAGTTTTCCTGTGTTTCTCCTGCCTCACATTTTTCATCTCCACAGATGGGACAATCTCGATCTGCTTCAGGAATATTTTGAGAAATACAATCTTTGTCGCATATACTGTCCTCAACTCCATCACAATAACTATCTTTAGAACCGGAAGGGCAGTCCTGAGGGCAGGTTAAATAACTTTCGCCCATTACACAGATTCCATCATCGCACTTTCCCACCCTGAAATCCAATCCCATCAGTTTTGTAACCTCTGTTTCGGTTCCATCTTCAAAAACACAGACTGCGCACTCGTCGTAGAATATAGAAAAACACTTTGTTGAATCAGATACCGTCTTTATATTATACCCTTTCAGTCTGCAATAGCTGTATTCTTTAGCAACTTTTCCTGCTAAGAAATCCCATGCATCTACAGAGGAACCATCAGGAAGCTCGCAAATTCCTCTTTCTCCTCCCTCTGCTGGAATCACTTTAAATTTGTAGCCGAGTTCTGTGCAATATTTCATGGCTGGATCCAGCAATCCATATACAATTGGTGTGAAAATAAAACTAAAAGAAACTGCTAAAATCATTACAAACATTTTTTTATTTCTTGTCTTAAACATTTTATTGTTCATTGTTGCTCGCCTTCTCTCTTTATACCTATGAATTCACGCAGGATAAACCCCTTCTATATAATATGCCTGACTTATCCTATAAGCACTACCAGAATACCATTCAAGGTCATAACCTTTATCTCCATGACCACTTCCATAACAATTTTTTAGTATCCACTTTTCATTGATATCATCATATCCAGCAAGTACCGTACCATGTGATCCTCTTGCTACTGCAAGAGGACCGCGACAGATTACTGCTCTCTTTAGTTCATCTTCACCAGTAGAAACTTCTCCATAACTTCTTATATTCCATAGCCGATCCTTCCATGTATCACACCTATCAGAGCATGAACTGTCTTCTGCCTTGTACCTGAAACAAGACTCATCAGCAGTTCCAGAATTCTTTACATATTCTAATGTTTTGTAAAGAATCCCTCCATCACAACTTCCAGCAGAAGAGCAAGAGACTAAATATTGCTCTGAGAAATCAATATCTTTATCAGCATTTTCCTGTTCGATGTTGTAAACTGCCTCCATTGCTCCTATTACAGAGAACGCCCAGCAACTCCCACAATCACCCTTATGTCTAGCATCTGTCATCCAGTTTTTTCCATCTGCATTCCTCCAGTCAAATTTCTCCGGTAATTTGCATTGGGACTCGCAGGGATAATTACACACAGGCCAGACGTTAATAGTCACGTTATCTGTGGCTTGCCCACCATTATCTTCCACCGTTAATGTGATTTTATGGGCTCCTTTAGCCAATTTTTTTTCAAATGATTTCTCATTGCTTAAAAACCCATCCCTATTAGATATCCATGCATAATCGACTTCTACTCTCTCCTTTCCACGGGTGCCAGCACCTGCAAAATGTATTGGTTTACTTTCATCATAGATTTCTCCCTCAAGCGGAAAATCTATCAGGGCTTTTACTTCACCTTCATTTACTTCTATTACAGTGAATTCTATCTCTTCGTGTGCTTTAACTCCTGCATCATTGGCAACTGTAAGCGTTATTGTATGGTCACCAACAGGGAAAACCTTGCTAAATGTTGCCTGATTGCTTAAAGATTTACCATTTTCAGTCCATTCGTATGATACAATTCGTCCATCTGGATATGGGTCATGAGCAGTCGCAGTAAGAGTGACTTCCACACCTTCAAAAGCTTTGTTTGGACGCTTAATGTTGTCTATAATAGGTAGTGTTGGTTCGCATGCATCATCGCTACGACTGCATTCGTGTCTAGTTGGACATCCACAATGAATACACAAATCTCTTAGATATCCATCGAAACAATATTTTGGCAGGTTCTCAGAACATGTATCGTGTTTTGTGCCGTCTTCGCAGTTTCTTCCTTCTTCTCCCCCGGGCACTCCTCCTTCGCCCCCACTAACATAATTAATAACCAGTATACTTTTCATTTCATTGTTGTTATCATCTGACTCATCCACTCCATCATCATAATCAACAATTGCTTTTATATTGTAGCTTCCTATGGAAGTAAATTTTTTGTGAAGTGTTGCACTATTGTATTGAGGATTGATGGTTGCTGTTTCTTCTGAATTTAAGTGAGAGACTTTGCAGGATGTTCCACACAATTCTTCATTTTCAATATATAACTGAACAGAAAAAGCATCTGCAGTTACATCTCCCTGATTGATTATTATGACTGCGAATTGAACGTCATCATTAACTTTGGGATTTGCTGGTTTCCAAACGATATCTGCAACTCTAAGGTCTGGTTTGTTTGATGGAGCAACAACAGTTATCGGCTCTGTCCTTTCATTATTATCTTCACGAACTTCCTTGATTTCGTTATCTTTATCTACATTAACTTTTAATGTGTATTTTTTAGCAGTACTCGGGATCCATTTGTCTTTAAACGTGTATGTTCTGGATTGTCCTGAAGCAATATCAGGAGTCTTCTGGTGCAAGTCCGTATAACCCAAACGTGTAAACTTCTCTCCATCGATATAGAGAGTTAGTGCCTCTCCAGGTATATTCTCAAAAGTAACATCTTTTGATTCCTGGTTTTTGATTACAGCTTTAATAGTATAACTTCTCCCAGCTATGGGATTGAAAACTTCGACTCCGTTAGCAAAAATTTTAATATCTGCAACTATGAGATCTGGCTTGTCCGTTGGAGTTCCACCACTGCCCCCTCCTTTTACGCAAGCACCGTTTTCACAAGTGTACCCTGATGGACAGTCGCATTTATCGCAATTACTATTCAAATTCCCGTTGTTGTCGCAATATTTCGGTGGTGTTGATGAGCACTGACCGTAGGGTGTACCATCGCTGCATTTTTGCCCACCTCCTCCTGAACACTTGCAACACATACCTGTTGAACACTCCCCGCTGATTTGCGTGCCACCACATGCCTGACAGGCGCCTGCTGAACTCATACAAGTACCGCCCTGGTCTTCGCATGCATTTGTGCCGCCGCCTTCTATACAGGCACCACTTTCACATATCTTGCCAACTAAATCACAACGCTCTTCACAATAGCAATAACAATTTTTTGTACAGGAAGTCCCGGTTTCTGTTGTCCAGTAGCCACCGGCTTTATCACCACTAATGCAGAAGTCACCCGGCTGGCTGTCAGCACAGGTTCCATGTGCCTCTACAGCAGTATGCTCGTCGTGGCATTTCTGTTCACATGATGGTTTTTGTACATCTTCTACGCAGGTCTCACTTTCACATTTATATCCGCTTTGACAATCGGAATCTTTAGTGCATTCGGGGGTTGAACAGTCGCAACAGTAACCGCTTGCGCACTCTCCATCAGTAATAAAGTGCGTGCCCCCACAAGCACTGCATTCGCTTGTACCTGCTACGCATTTGCCGCCTTTGACTGAGCATGATGCGGCAAAAACCAAGGATATCATCAGTAAGAAAACTGCCAGAATGAATAATGAAATGTATGCTGAATGGATATTTCGGGATGTTTTTCGAGATATGTTTACCACTGTTTACGTCTTTTATCTTATATCTTTCATGTTTGTGCTTGTGTCGGTCTGAACCTGCTAATATATCGTCTGAACCAGTTTATATATCTAATCTTTCAACAGTGACTGTTACTGTGTCAATATCTGTGAAGCCATCGTTGTCTGTTACAATCAATGTAACCGCATAAGTCCCGGCATGCAGAAAGGAATGCGTCTTGAATCTGCCGTATCCTGAGGCACCATCAGCGAAACTCCAGTAACATAAGACTATTATACCATCGAGGTCTGAAGATTTGGAGCAATCAAATTGCACGCTTTCTCCTACTTTGACGGTTCTGTTCCTGCCGGCATTCGCTATGGGGGGTATGGTGTGTGCCGA
>CBDUVR010000122.1:0-4491 GCA_965370705.1 uncultured archaeon
TATCGTATGTAGCGTCGCCGGAGTAAAATAAGTCATCGTCCTGGGCTGCATAAGAGGACCCAAAACAGATGATGAGTGCGAAAATAAATGACACTAAAATAGATATCCTGTCAAGCATGACTATAATTGTAGTAATCATAGTATATATAATTTTAATTTGGCAACTTCAGCGGGAATATTTTGTTTCCATTTCGTCCCATTTTTTCTTTTCCGGGGTTTTGCGGTAGACAAGAAATAAAACCAAAACTGCAAGGATTATTGCAAGCATGATGTAATAAACAGAGTAACTTTTCCCGGGCTTATCTGTTTTGCCAGATATCTCATCAATATCAGATGTTATAAATTCACCAATTTTACAATCAGCATCTTCTTCTGGAAAACAATCAGGATCGCATATACCATCCATTATTCCATCGCAAAAAGAATCCGCTGAGCCAGAAGGGCAGTCTTTTGGACAATTTCGAACGTTCTCCCCCATTGTACAAATACTATCACCGCATTCGCCATATTCTAATTTTAAATCCATCAGTTTTGTGACTTCTGTTTCTATTCCATTATCCTGAACACAAACAGCACATTCAGGGGTGTGCGTACATTTAACTCCCGTTACAGTCTTTAATTTATAGCCTTCCTGCCTGCAATAACTATATTCTTCGCCACATTTCCCTTTTATAAATTCCCATGCTATGCAGGTAGAGCCGTCAGGGAAATGGCATATTCCAACATCACCTTCATCTGTTTTTTCTGTTGTATAGGTGTAGCCCAACTGAGTGCAATAAGCAGCGGAGGGATTTGGCATGCCTAACGCTGATTCTGATAGATATATTATCATTACAATAATCGCAATTTTTTTCCATGCTTCTTTTGGATAAGTCATATCATCATCTCCAATATACCCTTTACGATGGTGGCGTTACTCCATCAACAGAGAAAATATCGGCAGTAATGCACTCTCCATAACCCAATTTGAAATATCCGCCATATCGCCATGAATTGCCCCATGAGTTTTTCAAAATCCAGTATTTTCCAGTATCACTGTAGCCTACTAATACCAGTGCATGGTATTTCTTAGATACCCCTTTACATCTCATGACACTGCCATCCCACCATTTAGAGTCCCACTCCATTGCAACCGAGAGAGGACCTTTATCCCTTAATGCACTTTTTATTGCCGGGATACTACTAGAAACTCTACCAACGTTTGTTATTTTCCATAAGCTACCTGAATCATTGCATTTCTTTGAACAATCCTGAGCTGTTGGCGTGGGCTGATTATACTGAAAACATGCTTCATCCGTTATTCCCTGAGACGCAATATGCTGCAGCGCAACGCCTGTGTTGTGTCCCTTACAATCTCCAGCAAAACAAGAAACCAAGTCCTGTTCTGAAAGATCCTCATCTAAATTTGGATTATTCTGCTCAATATTGTAAACCGCTTCCATTGCTCCAACTGCAGAGTGCGCCCAGCAGCTTCCGCACTGCTCTTGATCTCTGATGTCAGTCATCCAATCCTTTCCGTCTTTGGTCTTCCAGCTAAATGTGACATCTGCGACAATAATTTCCTTACTGTCTGTAGCTGTTGCACCGGCACCATCGTCAACTGTCAGGGTAATTGTGTGAGTCCCGGGACATAGATCGCCTTTATTAAAGAATTGTGTATTCCCTATCTTTTTATCTATGCTGGATATCCATGTATAGTTATACGACGTGCCTTGTGGATTAACCATAGCATAAAAAAGAATATTATCACCTTCCTCGAATATTTTGTCGTGTGGTGATTCAATAAATGCGCTCAATGGGGCCGGAGCAGTTTTTGTGATAGTTATGCTGTCCTCTGCCGTGTATCCAAGAGAATCATTAATTTTTAATGTGATTTTGTGGACACCGTCAGGAAGATAATAAGTATCGAACTGCCACTCCTCCCAGATAGGCCCAATCATTTGGTCTGATTCCCAGATATAACTGTTTTTAGGATTTTCTCTGGAGCACTTACCTTCAAAATGTATCTGCTCATATCCAAATGACGCCCCATCTTCAGGAGATTCTATATGAGCGGTTATTGGCCCATAAACATTAATATAGATAAACTTTCTGACGCTTATACCCTTTTTGTCAGTAACTGTCAGTTCTATCTGATACCAATAGTCTGTTGGTTCAGTGAAATCACTTTTATGGAACTGTTGTTTGTCACCCATTTCAATCATACTCGGGGTATCTCTAGATCCATACAGCCATTTATATGTGTATGGTGGTGTGCCTCCTGTGACATTACAATTGAACAGGATAGAACTCTTTTCCTTGAAATCATCGTCGTTGGCTGGAGATGTTATTTCCACTGACATGTCTCCTTCCACTACCACATCGACGCACTCTTTCATAGCAGGCCTGGCAGGATCGTCCACTGCACCCCCGCAATATCTATGAGTCCCTATTTCACGTTCAGTAACTCTCCATGTGTGAGTGCATGAAGTCTGCGTTCCTGCACAATAGTGTTTGTGCCAGGAACCTTGATACTGGGCAGCAATGCTAGATACATCTATATCATCCTTTCCGGTCACTGTAATCTGTATTAGCTCTCCGGCTTTAACTTTATCCGGTTTGACAATAATATCAACTGTCGGAGGGTTATAATCTCCAACGACATTTATATCCACGCGGTCTGTTGCTGAGTTTTCACCGTCCCAAACGGTTAATGTTATGTTGTTGGTTCCGGGAGATAACTTTCGCTCAAAATACTGCTGATTATAGTACAACACACCATCTATAGATGATTCCCACATGAAAGTTAAAGTTTTTGAATTTTTACTAATGCCGCTGCCTGCAAAATAAACAAATTCATCTACATCGAACGTCTGCCCGTTCTTTGGATAGTCTATAAGGGCGTTTATCGGACGGCTGGGGTCTTCGGGATATATCAAAGTAAGTTCCATGTCGTCTGAATCAATATTGTTGTCGTTGTCTGTGACTGTGATACGGTGGGTGCCTGCTGAAAAATCGTCCCTGGTGCATATTGATTCAGTACATAAGATGCTGCCGTCTTTTGCCCATTCGTAAGATACAATTGTCCCGTCCGGATCATAGGATTTGGTTCCGTAAAGAGTTACTTCTGCTCCTCTGTAAGCGTGCAAGTCATGTCCGGCGTCTGCGACCGGCTTTTTGCCTACTTGCTTGCAGGTCCCGTCAGCCTGGCATGTTCCGGTTGGGCAGGGAGGGCACTTGTTGCAATCATCAACCCATACCCCGTTGTTGCAATATCGCGGTGCTGAGCACTCACCATGAGGAGTGCCGTCACAGTCCTGCTTCCCACTGCCGCTTTCTACACAGGCGCCGTTGTTACTGCACTCGTATCCGTCGGGACAATCTTCATCAGTATAGCAGATGCAGTCTGATTCATCAATATAACCGTCTTTATCGTTGTCTATTCCATCGCCACATACTTCATCCGGGCTTCCACAATCGTCTTTGCAGCTTTCCTGGGTTTCGCCGCACACGCAGTCATTGTCACCGCAAACATTGCAGTTTGTACAATATTCCTGAGATTCCCTGGCAGACCATGTTTCGTCTGCCAGGCAGTATCTCCTGTTGTTTTTGTCGCAAGTGCCGGCAGTGCACTTGCCGGTTTGCATGCAGCTACCGTCAGCCTGGCAGTCCTCTCCCTGGGGGCAATAACAATCATCGCACTTATCAACTAATTTGCCATTGTCGCAGTACCTTGGCATTGTTGAAGAGCAGTCTCCGTAAGGGGTCGAATCAGAGCATTTTTTGGTCTGGCATGTGCCACTCATACAAACATCATTAGCTCCGCATGTGTTACCACATGAGCCGCAGTTGCTGTTATCTGTAGCAGTATTTACTTCGCACCCGTTGCTGTCTGTTGAGTCGCAGTCTTCATGCCCGGTTGGGCATCCGCATTCATCTGGCTTGTCAACCAGATTTCCGTTGTCGCAGTATTTCGGCTTTGTTGATGAACACTGACCGTAGGGGGTGCCGTCGGTGCATTTCATTGTGCCGCCGCCTTCTACGCAGGCGCCACCTTCACAAATCTTGCCAACTAAATCACAATGCTCTTCACAATAGCAATAACAATTTTTTGTACAGGAAGTCCCGGTTTCTGTTGTCCAGTAGCCACCGGCTTTATCACCACTAATGCAGAAGTCACCCGGCTGGCTGTCAGCACAGGTTCCATGTGCCTCTACAGCAGTATGCTCGTCGTGGCATTTCTGCTCACATGTTGGTTCTTGTACATCTTCTATGCAGGTCTCACTTTCACATTTATATCCGCTTTGACAATCGGAATCTTCGGTGCATTCGGGGGTTGAACAGTCGCAACAGTAACCGCTTGCGCATACCCCGTCGGTAATAAAGTGCGTGCCCCCACATGCAGTACATTCAGATGTACCTGCTACGCATTCGCCGCCTTTGTCTGAGCATGACGTGGCAAATACCAAGGATACCATCAGTAAGAAAACTGCCAGAATGAATAATGAAATG
>CBDUVR010000123.1:0-4462 GCA_965370705.1 uncultured archaeon
CACTGGCAGATGTAAAGATAACAGCATCAGATGGCATAAATAACTATGAAAACTCTACAAATAGCCCAGGACAATACGTAATATACAACGTAAACTCTTCCACATACCTCATAACAGCATCAAAAAGCGGATATACCCCAAAATCCACACCAAATGTACTAGTAAACACATCAGAAACAGCAACTACAAACTTCATACTCCATCCCATACCCACAAGCGAATCAAGCGCATCACCAGTTGTTCACTTCGAAAAAGAAGAAGAAGAGAACATATACCTGCCACTCGGAAGCATCAGCAGGGTTGTGATAGTAATAGACAATCCATCAGATACCCAAGCCACCATACCTCTTCACATAGGCAGCCCTGACGAGACATTCAGGAACCTCATACGCTTCGAAAATTCCAACATAGACCCCAATAATTGGAACATCACCCTTGGGCCGCATGGAAAAAGGTACGTCGCACTTGAAATGCTCGCAGGAAAAATAGGCAGTCATGAGCTGGTCGTAGGGCCGGACAATATTTATGAAAATAAATATGATTCAATAAGAGTTGTCATCGTAAATCAGGATGCTGGCATCTTTGCGCAATCACCGGGCCTCAAATCAGCAGGTCTCATCATAATCCTCGCTCTTGCCGTCATCCTCATATTCAAAAGAACTTCAGGCTCAAAAGCCAAAAATCATCCTGCAAAGCGCAACACTAAAACACACTGACTTCACTGGCAGGTCCCTGCATCTTCCGCAAGGCAGGAATGCACTAAAAATAAATATATACTACCCGAAAGATTGCTATGCTCAAAAAAATAAAAGAAACCGCAAAAAAATTCGCATTGCAAAACGCGGCCCAGCACAATGGCAAAGCAAGCAAAAACGCAGTTCTCGGAAGCGTCCTGGGCAGCCTTCCTGAAGCAAAAAAAGACGTCCCTGCCGCAATAAAAATAATAGAGCAGACAATCCAGGACATCAACAACATGAGCCAAGAAGAACAGCAAAAAGAAATAAGCACCCTCAAGATAAGCACCGAAAAAACAAAAAAACAAAAAGAACCCTTAAAAGACCTTCCCGGGGTAGAAAAAACCGTAGTGATGCGCTTCGCCCCAAACCCAAACGGCCCTCTCTCACTCGGCCACTCAAGGCAGGCGCTCCTGAACTGGCACTACACAAAAAAATACAACGGCAAATACATCCTGAGACTCGACGACACAGACCCGAAAATAAAGACACCCATAAAAGAAGCATACGGCTGGATAACAGAAGACCTCAATTGGCTCGGCATATTGCCAGACAAAATAGTCCGCGCATCCTCGCGCTTCCAAATCTACTACAGCCATGCAGAAAAGCTGATAGCCATGGGCAAAGCCTACGTCTGCACATGCCCGAAAGAAAAATTCGCTGAACTAAAAAAGAACGCAACACCCTGCCCCTGCAGAAGCCTTGACCTAAAGGAACACCAGCACCGCTGGAAAAAAATGTTCAGGCAATACAAAGAAGGCGAAGCAGTCCTCAGGATAAAGACAGACATAAAACACAAGAACCCTGCAATAAGAGACTGGCCGGCAGCAAGAATAGTCAGCAACCCTATCCATCCGCTCGTAAACTACCGCGTCTGGCCCCTCTACGACTTCGCATCAGCCATCGACGACCACCTTCTTGGCATAACGCACCTCATCAGAGGCATAGACTTCACAGCCACCAGCCAGAAACAAGGCTATTTATACGATTACTTCAAATGGAAATACCCAAAAGACATACTAACAGGAAAACTAATAGTCGAAGGCACGAAAAGCACAAGCCAGGCCAGAAAACTAATCGAGCAGGGCAAGCTCACAGGCTGGGACGACGTGCGCCTCGGAACCTTAAGGGCACTCAAAAAGCGCGGCTTCACCCCAGAAGCAATAACCAGCTTCATAATCGATATAGGCGTCAAAAAAGCCGATATCTGCGTCTCAGAAAAAAACCTGTATGCATACAACAAAAAAATCGTAGACCCCATATCACCCCGCTACTTTTTCACAGAAGACCCGGTAAAAATAGACATCAGCGCAGCAAAACGCGCAAACACCCAAATAACCGTAAAAGCCCCCGTGAAAGCCCAGAAAGACCGCAAAATCAATGTAGGAACCGCAGTCTACATCGCAAAAAAAGATTTCCAAAAATATCAGGGCAAAAAAGTGCGCCTGAAAGAATTCGCCTGGGGGACACTCGACAGGAAATTCATCCCGGAACCTGAAAAAGACTGGTCCAATACCCGCAAATCCGGTATACAGGTAATCCAATGGGTACCGGCAAAAGAACATGTAGACATTGAAATCATAACACCCGACAACAGCATCCACAAAGGCAAAGCAGAGATAAACATACAGGGACTCAACAACAGGCTGGTGCAATTTGAAAGAGTCGGCTTTGTAAACCTCATCTCTGACAGCAACAAAATCACAGGCTACTTTGCGCACCCGTAACTAATATAAAGAAGGAAGAGCAATATTTATCTACAAGGTGATATTAATGGCTGATCCAAAAAAAATCGAGATTAAAAAAGATTTATCAACAGGCAAAATCATCCCGAAGCGCATACCTCTTGAAATGCCTCCACCTCCAAAAGCAGAAAATACAGGTAATGCACCACAGGAAATGAGCCCCCGAGGCGCAGCCAGAACAGAACTGCCTCCACTACCCCGGGATCTGAAGCCGATAATACATCCTGATTCTCACAGAAACGCTCCGCTAAGCACTCCCAGAGCAGACATGCCCCCGCCGCCTGCAGGCATAAAGCCGATCATCCCTGAACAAAAAACAGGACCATTGGAACCGTTGCCGCCGGTGTCTGGCCCCCCGGCCGGAAAGTATGCTGCTCCGCCGCCTGTCGGACCGGGCGCACACCCTGAATCGGATCTCGGGACGATCGAAGCAGGCATGGGTGCAGCCCCGACCCCCTTGCAAAAAGAAGTAAAAAGAAGAATCTCAAATGTAAAGGGCCCGGTATTCATAAGCCTCGAAAGATACAGGGAAGTAAAAGGACTTCTTGACTCACTAAAAGAAAACTCGCGCAACCTAAGGGAGATAATGGGAGACTTCAAGGACAACAAAAAAGAAGGCAATGATCTCCTGACAAAAAGCGTGGACCAGCTCGAGCACATAGAGGAAGACATCGAAAACGTCAATGCAACACTGAGGACATGAACAACAAAACCTTACCAGTAAATTGCGAAAACAGCCAGGAAGACACTTGCTTATAAAGCCGCCGAAACTCGCCAACCAAAGCATAAACTATATAAAGCTTTGCCATATATTATATACTCGCAATAAACGGATTTATTTCTAAAAATTCGTAACCAAATGAGAGCTATACATCGTATAGTTTCTCGAAGCAATAGAATTTGACATTTTGAGAATGCACCTCAGTATCTCGTAAAGTCGATAAAACCTATCGATTTTCATACAAAATAGATGAGGATATGTCAAAATGTAACAGGAAAGATGTTGGCTCAAACACAGTATTGAGCCAGAAAAAGGTGAAACTTTGTATAACTCCTAAAATATCCATAGCGGATATTTTGGGTCTCAATGCATATTCTGCATTGGGATCCGCTAATTCCGGTTGATCCTGCCGGAGATCACCGCTATTGGGGTTCGATTAAGCCATGCGAGTCTTTGGCAGCAATGCCAAGGCAAACTGCTGAGTAACACGTAGTCAACCTGCCCTTAAGTCAGGGATAATCTCGGGAAACTGAGCATAATATCTGATATATGATAATGCCTGGAACGGCTTATCACTTAAAGCTTCGGCGCTCAAGGATGGGACTGCGGTGGATTAGGTTGATGTTAGGGTAACTGCCTAACATGCCGATAATCTATAGGGGCTGTGAGAGCAGTAGCCCCCAGATGGGTTCTGAGACACGAACCCAGGTCCTAAGGGACGCAGCAGGCGCGAAACCTCCGCAATGCACGCAAGTGTGACGGGGGGACCTCAGGTGCTAGCACCACGAGTGTTAGCTTTTCGTGAGTTTAAATTGCTTGCGGAATAAGTGGTGGGTAAGACCGTTGCCAGCCGCCGCGGTAATAACGGCACCACGAGTGGTGATCACGCGTATTGGGTCTAAAGCATCCGTAGCCGGACAGTCAAGTCATTTGTGAAACTTCATAGAAAACTATGAAAAGTGCAAGTGAAACTAGCTGTCTTGGAACCGGGAAGGGTTAGAGGTACTTCTAGGGTAGAGGTGGAATTCTGTAATCCTAGAGGGACCACCTGTGGCGAAGGCGTCTAACTGGAACGGATTCGACGGTGAGGGATGAAAGCTAGGGGAGCGAAGGGGATTAGATACCCCCGTAGTCCTAGCTGTAAACGATGCCCGCTAGGTATTGCGTGTTTTTCGTGAACATGCAGTGCCGTAGGGAAGCCATTAAGCGGGCCACCTGGGAAGTACGGTCGCAAGGCTGAAACTTAAAGGAATTGGCGGGGG
>CBDUVR010000124.1:0-4440 GCA_965370705.1 uncultured archaeon
GATTTAAATAATTTGCATGTGTAATTGTTCATTGGGTTTTCTTGAATAAAAATGAAAGCAAAAAAAGCAAAAGCAGTTTGAACCTAAGAAAAAGATTTAAATCTTCATTGAGTAATCAAAGAGAGATGAATGCATTACTTGTTCTTGAGGACGGGTCCTATTTTCAGGGTACTGGTTTTGGTGTTGAGAAGAGACTGGAAGGTGAAGTTGTCTTTAATACCGGTATGGTCGGGTATACTGAGTGCCTTACAGACCCGTCGTATAGAGGGCAGATACTTGCGCTGACTTATCCTCTTATCGGCAACTACGGTGTGCCTAAGTATAGGTCTGATTCTTTTGGGCTGCCTCTTAATTTTGAGTCGCACGGGATTAAAGTTCAGGGGCTTGCTGTAAGTGAGGTGTGCCATAACCCGAGCCACTGGCAGTGCGAGAAGACTCTCCCTGAATGGTTCTTTAAAGAGAAGAAAGTTGGCATAGCAGGGATTGATACGAGAGCACTGACCAAGAAACTCCGGGCCTGTGGCAGCATGAGAGGGATACTTGAGGTCGGACACCCGGATCTTGAGACTTTGAAGGTTGAAGTGAAAAATGTGGATGACCCGAATGCGAGAAATCTTGTAGCGGAGGTGTCTTTGAAGAAGCCGGTGACCTATGGTGAGGGCAGGAATAATATTGTTGTTATTGACTGCGGGGCCAAGGCGAACATAATAAGAGAGCTTTGTGCGCGCGATTCAACTGTCATACAGGTGCCGTATGATTATCCTCATGATAAGATACTGGATTATGAGCCCGATGGAGTGGTTGTGTCAAACGGACCCGGGGACCCGAAGATTCTTATGGATAGCACTGTTGAGACTGTCAGGGGGCTTATGGTGGAGAAGATGCCGATGTTTGGTATCTGTCTTGGGAACCAGATAATGGGGCTTGCGCTCGGGATGGATACCTATAAGCTAAAGTTCGGGCACAGGAGCCAGAACCAGCCGTGCATTGACATGAGAACCAAAAGGTGCTTTATTACGAGCCAGAATCACGGGTTTGCGCTGAATGAGAAGAAGTTCCCAAAGGATGTTTCACCGTGGTTTGTTAATGCAAATGATAAGACGATTGAGGGTATCAGGCACAAAAGCGGGAAATTCTTTGCTGTCCAGTTTCATCCTGAATCAACGCCGGGTCCTGTTGATACAGGTTATCTTTTTGATGAGTTTCTGGGTGTGTGCAATGCGTAACCTGTACGGGAAAAAGAAGGCTAAGAAGATAAAGAAAGTCCTTGTGCTGGGGTCCGGTGCCATCAAGATAGGGGAGGCTGGCGAGTTTGATTTTTCAGGGTCGCAAGCGCTTAAGGCACTGAAGGAGGAAGGCATCAAAAGCGTGCTTGTGAACCCGAACATTGCAACGATACAGACAGACCCCAAGATGGCTGACAAAGTGTATCTTTTGCCTGTGACCTGTGATTATGTTGAGAAGATTATTGAGAAGGAGAAGCCGGGTGGGATTTTGCTTAATGTGGGGGGGCAGACTGCTCTTAACTGCGGTGTTGAGCTCTATAACAAGGGAGTGCTTTCAAAGCATAATGTCAGGGTTCTTGGGACCCAGGTTGATGCGATTGAAGCTACTGAGAACAGGGACCTGTTCAGGATTGCGATGAATAAGGCTGGCATCAGTATATGCAGGAGCCGGGCTGCGACGAGCAAGGCTGATGCTTTAGCTGCTGCAAAAGAGATAGGGTACCCGTGCATGGTGAGGGCTGCATTTACCCTGGGGGGTGAGGGTAGCGGGATTGCAAAGGATGAGAAGGAACTTGGGATAATCGCTGATGCCGGGATTGCCCATAGTGCTATCGGGCAGGTTCTGATAGAGGAGTGTGTCGGCGGGTGGAAGGAGATTGAGTATGAGGTTATGAGGGATGTTGATGATAATTGCATAACTATCTGCAATATGGAGAATTTTGACCCGATCGGTATTCATACCGGCGAGTCCATTGTGGTTGCGCCGTCGCAGACTCTGAATAATGACGAGTATCATATGCTTCGCAAGCTTGCTATCAGGATTATAAGGGCGCTTGGGATTGTCGGTGAGTGCAATATACAGTATGCGCTGGATCCTGATTCGCGCGAGTACAGGGTCATTGAGGTCAACCCAAGGCTTTCGAGGTCGTCTGCGCTCGCGTCAAAGGCGACGGGTTACCCGATGGCGTTTATTGCAACGAAATTGTGCCTAGGGAGGAAGCTTCCTAAAATTGTCAATAAGGTCACTCTTGCTACTACAGCGTGTTTTGAGCCTGCACTTGACTATATTGTTGTGAAGATTCCAAGGTGGGATCTTAAGAAGTTCAAGAATGCTGATATGCGCATCGGGACACAGATGAAGTCTGTTGGTGAAGTGATGGGTATTGGCAGGAAGTTTGAGGAGGCGCTGCAGAAGGCTGTGAGAATGACTGATACAGGCAGATACGGGCTTGTCGGGTGCGGTGAGAATAATTTAGAGGTGATCAGGAACCAGTTGAGAGTGGCGACTGATGAGAGGCTGTATTATATTGCTGATGCGCTTAAACGCGGCATGAGTGTTGATGAGGTTTTCGCTCTTACGAAGATTGACCGGTGGTTTTTGAATAAGCTATTGAATATTGTTGAATGCGGGAAAGTGATCGCGTCCGGCCTTGATGGGGGTGTGCTGAGGTATGCAAAGCAGCTCGGTTTTTCTGATGTGCATATAGCTGATATTGTCTCAAGGAAAGAGTCTGATATCAGAAACCTTAGAAAGAAGTGGGCTGTAGTGCCATGCGTGAAGCAGATTGATACTCTTGCTGCTGAATGGCCGGCGAAGACGAATTACCTGTATCTTACGTACAATGGATGGGAGGATGATATTGAGTTTAAGGGCGGAGAGGTTGTAATTCTCGGGTCAGGGACGTATCGGATAGGGTCTTCTGTTGAGTTTGACTGGTGCTCTGTGCACGGGGCGTGGGCTGTAAAAAAGAGGGGCAGAAAGACCATCATGATCAATTACAATCCTGAGACTGTTTCTACTGATTATGATATTGTGGATAAGCTTTATTTTGAGGATGTCTGTTTTGAGACTGTTATGGACATTTATGAAAAGGAAGACCCAATGGGGGTTATTGTGTCGTTCGGGGGGCAGATCCCGAATAATATTGCTCTTAGGTTGTATAAAGAGGGTGTGAGGATTCTCGGGACCAACCCGATGAATATTGACTGTGCTGAGGACAGGGCGAAGTTTAGTGCGCTCCTGGATAAAATCGGTATTGAGCAGCCTTACTGGAATAAGTTCGAGACTGTGGAGGATGCGGGCAGGTTTGCTGAAAAAATAGGCTACCCGGTAATTATAAGGCCGTCATATGTGCTTTCGGGGGCCGCGATGAATATTGTGCACAGCAGGGAGGATCTTTCTAAATATCTGAGTCTTGCGACTAAGGTGTCGAGGGAGCATCCTGTGGTTATCTCGCATTTTATGGATAATGCGCGCGAGGTGGAGGTTGATGGGGTGTGCGACGGGAGCAATGTGCTTATCGGTGCCATCATGGAGCATATTGAGAATGCGGGGGTGCATTCCGGGGATGCGACGATGGTTATACCGCCCCAGACGCTTAGCAGTGATGTCAAGAAAAAGATTGAGAAAGCGAGCCACAAAATTGCTGTTGGCTTAAATATTCACGGGCCTTTTAATATCCAGTTCATTGTCAAGAATGAGAAGATTTTTGTTATTGAGTGCAATCTTCGGGTTTCAAGGAGTGTGCCGTTTGTGAGCAAGACAATGGGCATAAATCTTATTGATATTGCAACGGGTGTGATTCTCGGGCAGAAGCTTCTTTATACAGCGACTCCAAAGATAAAGCATATTGGCATCAAGTTCCCGCAGTTCTCCTTTTCAAGGCTTTACGGGGCTGACCCGATTGTCGGGATTGAGATGAGTTCGACTGGCGAGGTTGCATGCCTTGGGAGGGATTTTTCGCGCACACTTATTGATGCAATGATTTCTGCGCGGGTTAAGGTTCCTGTACTGGGGTCGAGGGTTCTTTTGTGTTTATGCAATGAGGCGAGGGATAAGTTTCTCGATTCTGTCAGGATTCTTGAGAAAATGGGTGTGAGGCTGCTTGCAACTTTCGGGACTTCCCAGTATCTGATTGATAAGGGGATACATGTGATACCTGTGCATAAGGTGAGTGAGAAGAAGGAGCCTAATATCGAGACGCTTCTTGGCAGAAAGGAGATTGATTTTGTGATTAACATCCCGCACAGGAGGGCGTCAAGGAAAGAGATCACTGACGGCTATATTATCAGGAGGGCTGCGCTTAATTTCGGGATTCCGCTTGTGACTAATCTCGAGCTTGCGAAGGTGATGGTTGGGGCTATGAAGAATATGACCACTGATAGGGATGTTGTTAGCCTTTCTGAGTTTCATGGGAAATCCTGAAATCTCTAT
>CBDUVR010000125.1:0-4418 GCA_965370705.1 uncultured archaeon
TCTCAAATTCTGCTCAATGCAACATGCGAAGGCGCATTATGCGCAGACACTTCGCACATGAAAAAAGTAACAGACTACCTGAAAACCCTGACAAACATCGGCTTAAAAAGCGCAGCCATAACAAACCCATTCTACATCACAGAAATCAAAAAAAACATACCCGAACTGGAACTTCATTCCTCAGTCAACTGCTACACATCAAACCTCGAGCAAGCCCTATACCTGAAAGATATGGGCATAGATGTGCTGACAATAGACAGGGACATAAACAGGAACCTCAACCTCATAAAAAAAATAAAAAAAGAAACAGGGCTAAAAATAAAGCTTCTTGCAAACGAAGGGTGCCTAAGCAACTGCCCGTTTAGGAAAATGCACTTCAACTCACTTGCACACAGGATCCCGGACAAACAATTCCTCATCCGCTCATGCATAACGATTATCTCAAAAGACCCCTCAAAAATATTTCAGATACCATTCATAAGGCCTGAAGACATAAAACACTACAAATCATTTGTGGACCACTTCAAGCTTGCTACAAGGACATTACCAACATCCCAAATCGAAACAGCACTAAAGGCATATATAGACGAACAATACAACGGCGACCTGTTGGACATCCTTGACATGACAAGCATGAAATGCTATTTTACATTTATAAACAACAAGGTCCTCGACAAACTAAAATACTTTGAAAACATGCAAAAATGCACGCTTGACTGCAAAAACTGCAGCTACTGCCAGACACTGCTAAAAAAATCAGCCATATTAAACACAGGAGACAAAAACCCGAAATGCAAAGAATGTGAAATATACCTCAAACTCATAAAGCCAAACATCAACTAAATATCAACAGCATCCGCATTTATCAGCAGTCTTTCCCGAAGAATCAGGCTTTTTGGTGCCCTTCTCATCACTCTTCTCTTTGGCAGCAACTGACGGCATCATGCTCCTCAAAGCCGCCCCGATCAAAGCGTTCCTAGTATCTGCATACCTTCTTGCCTGCGTCTCCTCGACATTCGCATGAATCAGTTCCCTGAAAAACGCAGCTGCAAGTTCCTCCAGCTCAGAATAAGAAGCATCATCCTCTTTCTTTGCCTTGATAGCCACGGAAATAGTCGAAAGAGGATCACCGTCAACAACAACATCAAAATCATCAATAAACCTGTAAGATGCCCTCATCACAACAGTTTGCGGGTACAGTCTCGGGTTAAGAGCAAAGAGAACACATTTCTTTTTCTCATCAATCTTTACAGTTTTTCTATCTTCAACCTTGGCAACAACATCAGAATTACGGTTATCCATTTGATTTCCGCCAGGGCCCATATGCCCGGGACCCTTGTTGTCGCTCCAGTTATTACCGGAATTGCAATTCATATCCTCATCTCCAGATAAATTATGTATATGACATATAGAATCATGAAAATTCTCTGAATTTATGCAATTTTCAAGCTTCCCTTCGCAACAATAGCATAGAAGAAGGGTACAGGAAACACACAAATTACACTGAATTTCCACAGATTTGACTGCCTGTTCATACTTTATATACAATAAAAAACGCAAAAATAAATATATATGCATGTGAACCAAAGTGTGTGCTGTTGTATCAGTCACACAGGGCAATCATGAGTTAGTTTTATTAATTTTTAAAAATATTTTATTAAAGATAGATATTTAGTAGAGACAAGGAGATGATTTATGTGGTACTAAAAGTTGACAAAAGCAAATGCTTATCATGCGGTGGATGCGTTTCAATATGCCCTAAAGATGCGCTCACCCTAAGAAACATGGCAATAGAAATCGATAAAAGCAAATGCACTGAATGCGCAACATGCGTCAATTTCTGCCCCCTCGGCGCATTAAAGCTCGCGACGAACCTGTAGGTGTGATAAAATGGATGAGAATTACGACGTAATCATTGTCGGTGCAGGCCCTGCAGGCACAATCACCGCAAAAAAATGCGCAGAAAAAGGAATAAAAGTCCTTGTACTCGAAAAAAGGCCTGAAATAGGGGCTCCAAAAAGATGCGCAGAAGGCTTAAACCAGGACGATTTAGCGCGTCTTGGCTACACCGGAAAAGAGCGCTTTGTTGCCCAGACAATAGACGGAGGATTCATCATTACTCCAAATGGGAAGTCACTTGAACTGCCACCGGGACCTGGCGGGTACATCCTCGAACGCAAGGTGTTTGACAAATTTCTGGCATATGACGCTGCGAAAGCAGGAGCAAAGATATACACAAAAGCAGAAGTTTTTGACCTGATCATGCCTGATGGCATTATCAGCGGCATAAAAGTAATCTATAACGGAGAAATAAGAGAAATATATGGTAAAATCATTGTTGCAGCAGATGGAGTAGAATCGAAAATCTCACGAATTGCAGGATTGCCGACACGAAACACACAAAAATCAATAGAATCAGGCTACCAGTATGAAATGGCAAACATAGGCCTTAAAGATCCGCACAAGCTATACATCTATCTGGGAACCCAGATTGCACCAGGAGGGTACATCTGGATATTCCCGAAAGGAAGCCACATTGCCAATGTAGGTATCGGCGTCACAGGCAGTGAAGAAAAGACTGCAAAATATTATCTTGATAAATGGATAGATACACAGCCAAACATAAAAAAAGGATCAATCATAGAAGAGAACTCTGGTGGAATCCCCATCGGTGGATTTCTCGAATCTATGACCGCAGACAATTTTCTTGCAATTGGAGATGCAGCTCATCAGGTCAATCCACTGCATGGCGGCGGGCTTGCAGAGTCATCGCATTCTGCACAGACAGCAGCAAAGGTGATAATAGATGCAGTAGAATCTGGAGATACGTCGAACAAGACATTGTGTCAGTACAATAAATTATGGTGGAAAAAAAGAGGAAACCGCTTAAAGAAAGTTGAAAAAATAGTAGAAGTTGTAGACAAATTAACTGATTCAGAGCTAAATATGCTCCCACGATCGTTCACGGGGCAAGACATAGCTGATCTAACGGATGGAAAAGTTCATAAATTAGTAAAAATACTGCTGAAAAATCCACGGCTTATAACCTTAGCAAAACATTTAAAATGAGCAAATCATATAATTAACACTCATGAATTCTTGTGATACTATGGGAAACCAGATTAAACACTTGGGAATAATAATGGACGGCAACAGGAGATTCGCAAAAAGGCTCATGAAAAATCCCTTGCAAGGCCATCTTTGGGGTGCAAAAAAAGTCGAAAAAGTCCTTGACTGGTGCCTGGAATTAAAGATACCACATATAACCTTATGGTCATTTTCAATTGAAAACATGAACCGCCCAAAAAAAGAATTTGACTACCTCATGGATATCTTTGAAAAGGAATTTCTGGAAGTCGTAAACAAGGAGAAGATACACAAGAACAAAGTCAGGGTAAATGTTATAGGCAGAATAGATCTCCTGCCCGAACGTGTCCAGAATGCAATCAAAAAAGCGCAGGACGCAACAAAGCATTATCATAACTACACCATGAACTTTGCAATTGCATACGGAGGGCGCGAAGAGATACTAAGCGCCACAAAAAAGGCAGTGATGGCTGTCCAGAATAATGAGCTCGATATTGAACAGCTTAATGAAAAAACCTACAGAAAATATCTATACACGAACGGGACACCGGATCCTGACCTCGTTATAAGAACATCAGGTGAACAGAGAACATCAGGTTTTCTCATATGGCAGACTGCCTACAGCGAGCTTTACTTTTGTAAAAAATTATGGCCTGAGTTCGAAAAAGAAGACTTGATAGAAGCAGTTAATGATTATAAACTTCGAAAAAGAAGATTCGGGGCATAAAGCACATTTTATCTATAACGCTGCTTTTTACAAATTAGAGTATTTAGTTTTTTTGACCCATAGTTTTCCATAATTTTCTTTAATGCCTCTTCAATGAGTCCATTGTTCTTCAAATTAAGGCCCCAGATAGATCTCGTTGGTACAAGTCCATGTCTTCTAAACCCTCTGACTTCAACAAAACCACATTGTTCAAGGATCTCAAGATGATATAAAGCCGTTCTGTGTGATATACCGAGGTAGAATGCTATTCTTTCTGTCTGCATCTCTTTTTTTTCTTGATGATGTAATAAATAGACGAGAGCTGCGCGGTTATCATTAGTAAAGAGATACCCGTTTATATGGCTCCTGTTGATAAATTCCATGTCTTCTAGTTCTGCTTGGTCAATTTCATTATCTTCTTGTCTGATGGAATCCATTATAGCACCTGAATCATCATTTCAGTTCCTTACAACATAGTAAATATCATTTGTTATTTATTGTAAGTAATAATTGCGGGGAAACTATTTAAATGTATTCATTAAATCGGGGTGATTGTTGTTGTTTTCACTACATAACAATGAACACATAATTGCTCTGTTTATGATACAATTATCCCGGCGCATGC
>CBDUVR010000126.1:0-4392 GCA_965370705.1 uncultured archaeon
TCAGAGAGCACACATCAAGAACCAAAGCACCTGGCTTTAGATGCGGCGCTATATCCCTCAAAACCCTCTCTAGTTTCGATATAGGCATGGAAAGCACAACAATATCCTTAGAAGCTGTCCTTTCCAGTGATGATTCATATCTCACGCCAAGACTCTCCGCAATCTTCTTCTTATCGCGCGGGTTGTAAGCACAAACATCAAAATGCAGCCTGAGCGCCTCTGCCATAAGCTGTCCGAATCTTCCAAACCCTATTATTGCAAGCGTTTTCATATTTTTCATCCTTTCATACGTGCCTTTCTTTCCAGCCTGCTGTGTAATATAATTGAACAACACACAGACCACCAAAAAAAGAGTTGATTTTTAAAAGCGCAGTCTGGCATTAAAAATAAAACATCCAGAACCTATAGCCAAAGCTAAAAAAGTTGAAACGATTCCTATTTCCAAAAAGGATCTTTACATTCATTGCATGCCAACTCCACAATCATACACTAACGCGCATAAACTTTATATAATTTATGTTTCTACGCCAGCGTCCTCAATAAAGTTACGCAAGCGCAAACTATTTATAAATCACTCACAGAATAGTCTTTGTGATATCATGACAGACAACAAAGCAACAATAACAATCGCAGAAATCACCAGATTCTGCAAAAGCACAGGCATGGTATTCCCAAACTCCGAAATATACGGCGGCTTTGCCGGCTTCTGGGACTACGGCCCCCGCGGAGTTGAAATAAAAAACGCAATCAAGCGCGAATGGTGGAAAACATTCGTAAAGCAGCGCGACGACATCGTCGGCATTGACGGAACAACAATAACGCACCCGAAAATCTGGATAGCATCAGGCCACGTCGAATCATTCTCAGACCCCCTGCTCGAATGCGAAAAATGCAAACAGCGCACAAGAGCAGACAACCTGATAGAAGACGAACTAAAAATCGCAGCAGACGGCATAAGCCTCGACGATATCAACAAGCTCGTCAAAAAGCACAAACTGAAATGCCCCTACTGCAAAGGAGCGCTCCTCGACGCCCGCAAATTCAACCTCATGTTCAAAACCCACATCGGCCCGATCGAAGACGAGTCATCAACAGCATACCTCAGGCCCGAGACCGCGCAGGTAATATTCGCAGACTTCAGGCAGGTCGCAGACACCTCCCGCCTGAAACTCCCATTCGGGATAGCGCAAATAGGCAGAGCCTACCGCAACGAGATATCACCAAGAGACTTCCTCTTCCGCTCAAGGGAATTCGAGCAGATGGAGATAGAATACTTCGTCCACCCCGAAAAGACAGGCAAATGCCCCTACCTCACAAAAAAAATCCAGAACCAGAAGCTCCGCATCTACACAGAAGCAGCGCAAGAGGAAGGCGCAGACGACACCATGATGACACTAAAGGAAGCCATGGACGAAAGCATAATCAAGAACCCATGGCTCGCATATTTCCTGAGCGAGCAATACAACTGGTTCGTAAACCTGGGCATAAAAGAACAAAACCTGCGCCTTCGCCAGCACAGGGAAGAGGAGCTCGCCCACTACGCCAAAGGATGCTTTGACATTGAATACAGGTTCCCAT
The DNA here is from genome assembly GCA_965370705.1 of uncultured archaeon. Taxonomy (GTDB): domain Archaea; phylum EX4484-52; class EX4484-52; order EX4484-52; family B79-G9; genus B79-G9. Next base: position 1,579 of record CBDUVR010000126.1, read on the forward strand.
TCGGGTGGAAAGAAATCCACGGCATGGCAGACCGCTCGTCATTCGACCTCACCCAGCACATGGCATTCTCAAAAAAGGACCTGAGCATATTTGACGAGGAAACCAAAAAAAAAGTCATCCCCTGCGTGGCAGCAGAGCCGTCCCAGGGTGTCGACCGCGCATTCCTCGCATTCATAATCGACGCATACACAAAAGAAAAAGACAGGACTGTCCTGAAACTCGACCCGCGCCTTGCCCCTTTAAGCGCCGCCGTCTTCCCCCTGATGAAAAAAGACGGCCTCAAAGAGAAAGCAGAAGACATCCACAACACACTAAAAAAGCACATGACATCCTTCTTCGACACCGCAGGCTCTATCGGAAAAAGATACGCAAGAATGGACGAGATAGGATGCCCCTACTGCATCACAATAGACTACGACTCACTTGAAAACGACGACGCAACCCTGAGAGACCGCGACACCACAAAACAGGTGCGCATCCCGATAAAAGACCTGAAGACCACACTGCAAAAACTTCAGAGAAAAGAAATCACATTCAAACAGGCAGGCAAACCAATCAGTTAAGGACTCAATCCAAAAGCAAAATCTTCTGCGTGGCAACATCCACATTCCAGTACTTAAAGAACTCCTGCATATCCCCTAAGTTCACTGCCGGCACAAGCAAACACCCGCGCCCCAGTTTCTTGCCCTTCATCTTCTGGAGAACCCCTATCTGGTGCGTCCTCCCTGTGAGAGCATACGAAAACTGGACCTTCCGCACATTCGACATGCCATTAAGCCCGTAATACACAATATGCGCCTCTCTCCTGCTTGGCCTGTTAAGAGTGCGCTTCCTTTTTTTTGCGCCGCTATCCTCTGGAATCTTCCTGGCACCAGCTGAAGGCTCTGCCTGCACTGCAGCCCCAGGCTCAAGCTTTCTTTTATTCTCAGTAAGAATCTGCTTTTTTAACAAATCAAGTTCATCTTTTATGCTCATAATAAACCCTTTATACACAATGATATCAAAACTATATATCTTTTTTGCACAAGTGCCCCCATGCTCATCCGAGTGACACAGTCACCTCTTTCTCAAGCAGCATCTTCAATTTATCCACAACAGACACTTTTGGCGGCTCCTGCCCCACTATTTTGTAAGCCATATTCTTCAGCTGCACAGAAGCAGCTGAATGCGGCGAATGGACAACAACAGGCGTCCTGCACGCGATCGCCTCCCTGACCGTCCGGTGATTCTTTATTGTCGCAAGAACCGGCAGGTCAACAAAAAGCCCTACTTCTTTTGCAGACATCTCATACTTCTCAGACATGCTCTTGTTTATTATCACACCCAGAAGCTTGCGCTTCTTCTGCTCAGCAAGCTTTTTTGCTGTAACAGCACCCAAAACAGCTGTATACTCCGGGTTCGTCACCAGTACAACCTCATCAGACGCATCAATAGCAGCCTCTACCTCGCCACTCACCCCTGCAGCAGCATCTATAAGGATAATATCCGCACTTCCAAGCAGCCTGGATATCTGGTGCTTAAGCCCCCCGTAGTTCGCCTCAATATCCCCGATTGACGCAGGAATTATCGAGAACCCTTCCTTGTGCCTGTATATTGCCTGCGTTATGAACGCATCCTCCTTCAAGACATCATTGAGCGTCACTGGATTCACAGCAGGCATTCCAAGATGTATCCCGAGATTCGCGCAAGTAACATTCCCGTCAACCACAATAACATTCTTTCCAAGCCCGGAAAGCACAGTACCAAGATTAGAAACAATTGTAGTCTTTCCGACCCCTCCTTTTCCTGAAATAACAGAAATCACTTTAGTCATCAAAAAACCCCGCTCTCAGATATAGTTAAGTCTAGCACATATAAATGCTTTACGGAAGAATTGGATGAATCTACTTGAAATGCTGGCGTGTATGCGCTTTCTCATAATCACTCAGCCTCCCGACGTCCACCCAGTAGTCGCCAAACGGGTACCCGCAAAACTTCCTGCCGGATTTCAACACTTTCGGTATCACGTCATCCGTAATGTTGACAATAGACTGCCCCTTGTTCTCAGGTATGAACTCAAATACCTCAGGCTCAAGTACAAATATCATCGTGCCTGCAAGATGGACCTCAGTCGGCTTCTCAAGAAACTCTTTTACAGAAGAATCATCATTTAATTTATATATTCCATACTCCATCTTTTGCTCAAGCTTGAACAGCGCAACAGTCCCTACACTCTTGCTTTTCTTGTGGAAAGCGATAAATTTATTCAAATCAAGAGTAGTAAGGTTGTCGCCACCGATTAAAATGAACGTATCATCCAGCTCTTTTTTTATAAGGTTCAGGCAGCCGGCAGTACCCAGCGGCTTCTTCTCCTCAATGTATGTAATCTTCACCCCAAAGTCCTTGCCGTCACCGAAATAGCTCTTTATCTGGTACCCGAGATACCCGATAGTCAGATATATATCAGTTATGCCATACTTCTTGAGATACAAAATAATATGCTCAAGCATAGGCCTCTCATTAATAGGCAGGAGCGGCTTTGGTATGGCATAGGTCAGGGGGCGCAGCCGTGTGCCTTTTCCCCCAGCAAGAATGACAACTTTCATAATATCATCACTTCTACTCCTGACTTATTCAGGCATTTCAGTAACAATCATACTTTATATTACCTTATAATATAACGTACAACAGCAAACTATTTATAGTTTTGCGCCATTTCCACAAAAATCACGGAGCGCCCAGCCGGAATACAACCAGCTAAACCAAAAGCAGCCTATTGGCGCGCAGCAATGGCATACAAACACAAAAAACATAAAAACAAAAAAAGAAATAAAA
>CBDUVR010000127.1:0-4346 GCA_965370705.1 uncultured archaeon
CTTCCTCGGCGATTGTGGTTGTGCTTCCTGCGATTGCGTGACCTGCCTTTTCTGCCTCTCTGACAAGAGCTTCAAGGTCTTTTGATTTTTTGTCTACACGGGATTCGATTTCTGCTAGTTCAGCCTGCTTTGTTTCGATGCCTTCAAGAATGAGCTTATTTGCTTGTGCCTCTGTTTTTCTCTTTTCTTCTGCTGCTGCGAGTTTGTCGGTTGCTGCCTGTTCTTCTGCCGCCTTGATTTCCGCCTTTGTTTGTTTTTCATTATCTGCCATCGTATTAACCCCCTGTGTTTTGTCCTGTGCCAACTTCCATATTGTTGGTCTTCTTTGATTTTGATTCGCCCTCTGCGATGTCCGGGGCGATGCTTGCAGGGAAATTGAATTTTATATCAATTCCCAGCTGAGCCTTTAGGCACTCCTGCACAAACAGTTGGTTCCATTCGACCATCTGCTGGAATGCCAGGTAAAGCATTTTTGAGGTTGCTTCTGTTGTCTCTTTTCCTGTGCCCAGAATTATTGCAGGGACTCCCTCTGCTAGTATGAACTGCTCCATCAACATGTTAATCCAGGGGAGCGGGTCGAGGGTCGAGTATTGCGGAATGCTCATGCGTTCGATGCTGTCGACTGTTTGCTTTGGTACTATAAGATTCTCTGACTGCTCCATTGTTTTGTTTAATTTTGCTTTGAATGCTTCAATTTCTGTCGGGTCGTCTGTGTCAACAGATACTATCAGTAGGGGCTTGACATATCGGTGAAACACTGTTTTCATGTCTGCCATTGCTTCTTTACGCATGAGGATTATATCATCAAGTTTTTCGATTGTACCTGTGCCGTGGATTGCGTCGCCGAAACGATTCCACGGTAGGTGTAGCAGCTTTTCTGGCTTGAATTCATTTGCTTTTTTGCCATTTATCCATTGCTCGTAGCCAGTGAGTATGCCCTTTTTGTTGCCTAGAATTTTGATTGTGCCCGGGTTCAGTGGTTTAAGATTGACAAGCTTTCCGTTTCTGTCGTTGCATATTTCGGCGAAGGCGTCGCCGCACGTTGTGTACATACGAATCATGTTCGACATGATCATTGTGAAAGAATCCTTTCCGAAACCCGCGATTTTGTCGAGCTTGTTCTTTGTTGTTTTGTCTGCTTCGTAGCCCTTGCCGACTGCCCACATGGCTTTTTTGTCTATGATGCTTTGGAGTTCTGCGACTGAATCATAATAGCCCTTCCACTTAGACCAGTTCGGGGTAAACTCTGATAGGTTTTCTTCTTGTGCATTTTTGATTCTAAGGCTGAAGGTATCGGCTGAGGTCTTCCCCTGGATGGTGTCGTTGAACTCGATGCCTGTATTTCCTGTTGTGTCTGCCGAATCTATTTTTGTTGACATAATTATGCTCCGTTAACGAATGTCACCGATTTTTGGTCTTTCATCAATTCTAGTGCTGTGTGTGCTCTGGACATCAAAATATTAATCATGTCCTCTGCTTCTATTCTTGAAGTGTAGCCGGACATGTCGTATGCAATCACATAGGCTGCACACAGATTTGTGGTGATTTCCTTGAGTAGTGACTTTTTGTCTACATTCAGACTTGCGTATGAGTCTGAAAAATTTGTCCTGCATGCCACATTGACAAAGGCTTCGATGTCAAGAACTATCAAATCTGTCCATGCTACGGCTTTTGATGTTGCGTTGGCATTCGCCCCGGCTTTGGCTGCGATGTCCGCGTTTTTCGTCCAAATTCCTACGTCTGCCATAATCTCACGCTACTATGTTGTTTGCTATAACATTATTTGCTCCGTCGTTCCCGATTGCGTTTTCAGTCACGTTACCAATTACAACATTGCTGTCGCCGAAAACATATATTTTTGGACAGACATTTCCAATACATACGCCCCTGAATGCTGGCGATATAGACTGGGTTGCGTGTGTGCATGTGTTCCCCATTATAATAGTTCCTGTCGTTGAATCAGTAACAGAAATCGACTATATGCTGTTATTTATGAACATATTGTCGTTTGCACCATCTGTCGTAATTATTCCTGCGTCGTGGGTTCCTGTGTTTTTTGTATGACATTTTGTGATTATATTTCTTTGCCCCGATACCTCAAACCCGTCTTGTGATGATAAATTGTTTGCTTCGTTGCAGTCGGCGGCTAGATTTTCAACAACGCAGTCGTTTCCTGATATTGTTAGGCATTCGCTGTTTGAACCCAGAGAGTCGCGAATTTTTAGTATCGTTCCCTGCCCGCTTCCTCGCATCCATACATTTGAGTTACTTAGAGTGAATCCGCTTGTTATGTATGTGCCGTCTTTGATGAATATAGAACCGCCGTTACCCACAAGTTTTAGGGCATCTTCTATTTTATCGACGTCCCCAGTTCCGTCCAGAGATACAACAATTTCCCCGCGTCCTCGGCGTTCTTTTCCCAGCCCCTGGTCGAATGCTTTTGCATGTCCGAATAGTTGTAGTATGCCACCCGGCAAATTTAGCATGGATGTATTTGAGACCTAGGCTATAAATAATTTCAGCTTTTTTGTCCGATTTGCCCAACAAACCCTTACAAAAGCCTCGGAAAGATGCGAATATGACCCAAAAATCATTAAATTCTTCTCTTTGGTGTATTCAAATTGCATTGATTTCAAACTTCGTAATAAATCGAGGTGATTTATGATTTCAATTTCTTTCATTTCCATCATCTTGAGGGCGTTGGAATATAGGTCTTCTTTTAGGAGTTTTTTGTGTCGGTCGTCGTCAATGCTCTTATTTGCATTATTGAGGCCCGAAACCCGCGATTTCCCCAGGGCTTCGCGGAGTAAATCTAAAACTCCTTCTCCTAGTCCATGATTATCGATAAAAACGTGTTTGAAGTGCCAGACTCCGTGTAATTTTTCAGCCCATCTGGCGGTTTCGGTGATTTTTGAGTTCTTACGCGTGTCACACTTCACAATTTTGCATTTTCCCTTGGGGGTCATCTCCAGGATGCAAATTGCTGTCTCGTCCTCTCCATATTTTGCTATATCCATGCCCATGTAGTAGGAATTGTTAACTGAATACTCGGTTTCGCGGTTCCAGCCCATAAATGTCATTCTTTCCTTAATTAGGTCGGTTTTGAAGAATTGGTTCCATTCATCGACAAATTCCCCTAGATATTCTTGTGCATACTCGGCTTTTGTTAGTCTGCGCTTTTCTTTTGCCAAAAACTTTGCGCTTATGCGCGTGCATTGCTCTGATGATTTGTGTGATTGTAAAAAATCTATATCAAAACAGCAGTTGTAAAAATATCCCCCTTTTCCGAATGGGGTTGATAAAAGATTTGTCCATCCCAGGCCCCGTGTCTTTTGAGGTATCGCTAGCATTGGCGTGACAGCAAGCCAGACGGGTTCTGGGATGTACGCGGCTTCATCTCCATAAAGAAAGTCTATCGTGTAGCACCGGATGAAGGCGCCTGTTTTACCTGCAGGGAGTGAATAAATCTTTGAGCCGTTTTTCAGGCGCATTTCTGTTTTTGTAGGTGTTTCCAGAAAAATACCGTGTTTCAGGCCGTAAACTGCCCTTTCTCTGGCATTGGCGGCCCGGCCCATGCTGGGTTTCTCTTTATATCCGCCGGACTCCTCAATTAATTTAATGTGGACTTGGTTGAGCAGTGCGTATGTTTTTTCGAACAGTTCTGACGATTGTCTCTGGGCTGCTGCAATAATCATGCTGAGTGTATTGTCATGCTTGATTGCGAGCATTGCGCAGCGTCGGGAAATAACAAAAGACTTCCCGACCTGCCTGCCGCAGCGCGTGGCAGTGCTGCCCTCATGATAAAGGATTTTCTCCTGCCATGGATCAAGCTTTTCTGTCTTGATAATTTTATCAATGATTTCAAGCGCTTGGTTCATTAGGAATATTCTCTCCCGTTTCTAAAGAGAAGTTCTTTTTTGGTTCCTCTTTGAGTTCCTCGGGGAACTTGTCAATCTTTGCTGCTACATGTATGGCAACAAGCGTATTGATTTCTAGGGTTATTAATGCCCCTTTAATCAGGTCGTTTGTTTCGTCCCTGATACGAATCCAATCCTTTAATGGGATTTCTACCATATAAATCCTCTCCGTTGGTGGCTCCGGCACGTCGTCGGCGTCGGGCTGCAATATTATAATTTTGTCCGGGGGGTATATCGGGCGGATAACAGTTTTCCTGGAAGTCGCTCGTTGATAGCTCCGCGGGATGTGTCCGCGCGATACCTCGCGGGATAGCTCCCGGTGATATGTCCCGGTGATATCTCGCGGTATGTGTCGTTACTATCACCCATTGTGTGTGTTGTTCATTATGTGTGTGTTGTGTATCCTTGTGGGTGTTGGTACTATTGTGG
>CBDUVR010000128.1:0-4256 GCA_965370705.1 uncultured archaeon
CAAGATCAGAGTAGGAGGAACTTCTGTAGGTTTTAACTGTTACGCTTGTTGGAGTCGATGGTGCACTATATATTACTAAATTATCAAGTCTTTGAGTGGTAACGTCAGCCCCCGTCTGGTCAGGATTGGCACCTATCCCTGCTCCTGCCCGTCCTGATGCAATATCAGTATCAGTTGCAGAACAGGCCAAAGTATCTCCATTAAAAACCTCGATCAGACTTCCTGTTACTTTTAATTTTACTATATCCCCGGCTGACCAGGAACCACAAGTTGTGTTGAGGTCTGCGTTGCTGCTACTAACTCTTTTCCAAAGCTTCGTATTAGCGGCTGTCGTACTCCATGTAAAAGCATAAGCATTAGACCAGTCAGAGTCTGCTCTTACAAGCAAGGTAGCTACATCATCACTACTACCTGTAATTGCATATTCAGCCATTACTAACTGATCATCTGTCCATGTCCCGGAAATATTTGCATAACAGGCTGCGCCATCATTAAAAGAACCTGAAGCATCAAGTTCGCTATTCACATCTATTTGCAGGTGTGAAGCACCTACAGTGTAGATTTCTATCCAGCTTACACCAAGGTCCGGTGTATGGGAAGTTAATATTGTACTTGGTTCTGAAAATGTATCATTAAACACTAAATTCATCCCGTCTTCTGCTGAATTGTGCGCGTATTTTGTTATGTTTCCGAAGCAGAACATCAGGTGGTGCTTTCCTGATGTCAGGACTTTTGAGGTTTCATAGCCGGTTTCTGAGCAGGAATAATTCGGAATGAAGACTGAGTTGTTTATCCATTCGTAACCAAGAATCTGGGCGCCGCATTCGATTTGTAGGAATTTCAAATCTGTTCCGTTGCCGTCCAGACTCCATGTGGTTCCATTTACTACAGTGATTGTAAGGTTTGCAATGCCCGTTGTATTAAACCTGACAGCCCAGTTCCCGCCGACTACCGGGTAACTCTGCACATTCAAAATATCAATATCAACCCCGAATATCCCTGAAAAATGCTCAACATTCACATACGTCTTCCGGTCCTTCTCAAAATAGCAGTCCATACCTGGGATACTGCCGCAGGCCCCCAGTTTTTCACACTGCACAGAAGACACGCCGCTGCACCGATATACAGCATCATAGGTTGAAGGCAGTTCCACCTGCCCGCCACATGGTGCATTCTCAATCCACACGAAATCACGAACATCCCCGTCAACATCGACAGCATCCCCCTCAACATCCCTGAAATACATGCGATTCAAATCACCCGGTCCTACGCTTGAAAGAATCACCCTGCTCTTGCCCTTGAACAATGCAACAATCGACCCTTTTTTAAAGAGTTTGCCTGCAAGCACATTGCCGGTCACTACATTAGAAGAATACATCCCGGAATCAAAAACCACCTCGCTGTCAACCATAACCTTATCGATAGTCGGGGAGATAACAACATCCTCCGGCTGGTCTGAAAATGATATAAATACAACTAAAAAAAGCAACACTACTGCTAACATTTTCCCAAATCTGCTGATATTCAAATGCTTCAACCATCCGTTAATAATCCACCAAAGACAAAATCAGCGACAATGATTTTATCTTAATATCTCAAGATAATACTATATTTGTGTCCAAGTAATATATAAAGATTTAAGAAAGGCGCAACCTGCCGATTTTATACCCGCAAACTCATGACTCTGGATTCTCTATCCTCACAAGAACGCCAAGATCATCTATCTGCAGCCTCTCAGCCAGCTCATCATAGTAAAGCTGCTCAAGCTCAGCAATCCTGTCTTCCCTTATCCCGGACACCTTCTGCGGCAGCCCGATTAATATGTCCGGACCAGGATGCACCGCACTCTCATTAAGCATATTCAAAAACCCGCCATCATGGAGATATAGTTCAAAATCAGTCTCATTAAACAGATAGACATCCCTCGTACCACCGGTATCATTGACAGATACATTCAGGTTCCTGCCAATAACAGAAATTCCCGTACTATTGTACAAATCCACAAAATCAGTAACACCCGCGAAGCCATTGGTCCCGTTAAAAGCACAAGACGAACCCTCTGCATAAAAGCGGGTCAGATAATCATCCAGATGGAGTACAAAATCACCCGGGCTCTCCGAGTGAACCAGTATTCTGGAACCATTCATAAACAGAACAACACTCACATTTTCAGGATAAGACGCCGTCGCCCTGATCGGATTGTTAATAATTAACGGCTCATTGGCAGTATTCAGTAATACTCCTCCGTTCACAAATTCTCTGCTGTTAAACATTAACGAAGTAATGCTGAAATTATCAAATTCAACGGAAATGTACGTATTTGCAACCGCCATATCCCCAGCCACAAAATCACACAAAGTCGAATTTACAGATTCATTAAGGCTGGAATCAGTAATATAGAACAGATAAAACCTGTTTTCGCCCTCGAATATATCAGAAACCCAAAAAACCTTTGAGCCATTGACATCCACTTCCGTAGTCAAAACATTCCCTGATTCATCAAAAACATAAGTTGAATTTTTTGTCAGAGAATTTATTCCATAATCTATAAAAAGGGGATAATTATGAAGAAAATACCCAGACTCAACAACAAGAGGCACGCGATACGCAGTCCACGCCAGCTGCTCCTCCAGAGACGCAGACAAATCAACCAACTGCGACTCAAGAGGTGCCTCATAAGGCTGCTGGGATCTGGAAATATAAGACATGTAATAAAGCGAGATGAATACAATCATTATAAAAAACAAAAAGCTGACAACCCAGTCAATCGGGGTGATTCCATTCCTTCTAGGTTTCATACTCTAAAGATTGTAAATTTTAGTATTTAAAGTTATCACGCAACTATAATCTCCCTCGATGTTGTATCATCGCCGCACCTTACCAGAACCACGATTTTCTTAATATCAGGAAAAAAAGGCCCCGACGCCTGATAGACTCCCCTCTCTATACGATAGACATAATTATCCCCAAAAGAAGGATAAACCGGATCAAAACAAGCGCTAAAGGCAGCAGGGACAAAAACCCTCTCTGCATCACCCCCCTGAAAAACAACCGCAACAGACCCATCCACATTCTCGCCCTTGCCATCCCTTAAGAATATAACCACCCGCATCATATCCTCCATTTTCGTAAAGACAACATCGACATCCATACACACATTTGACTTTTTATAATATATAAACTCAATGGTTCAACTGGGACCACAAAAGTAAAAAAAGAGCAGCCTAAAGAAAAGCAACACAAAACTTGGGCCCGGATGAGCAGAAACTCCTGATAGTTCAAAATGACTGGAATATCTCCATTGGACTTATTTCCACCCACCGGGATGATTTTGCAATATGAACCTGACTCTGCATTTACGGCGCGACATCGCGCTTTTTGCTGCAGTTCACCGTACAATGTATTATATCGCCACACCAATATATAAGCTTTTGTGAGATAAAACATATACTTTTGATTATGCCTTTAGAAACAGAAAGAATTATTCTCATCCTTTCGAAAACTTTATAATGTTTTGGCATAACAGAATAAGCATAAACACACTCATGCCCGAGTAGCTCAGCTGGTAGAGCGCGTGACTTGTATGCGCGAGACTCGTACGCGAGAAATCTCAACAACTCAGGTCTTAACCGGGATATCACGCGGTCAAGGGTTCAAATCCCTTCTCGGGCTTTCGATTTCAATACAAGAGAGAATTAACAGCCGGTTTTTGCCGGTAGAACTGGGGGTTGTAAATTGATATACAAAGACTTGAGAAAGAATCTAGCGCTGCCTGACTTTTTTTCTTTAACAGGACTCACCCTCTCCATAATATCAATATTCTGCGCCCTGCAGGAAAACTTCCCATTCGCAACAGTATTCTTCTTCGCAGCTGCTGCCTTCGACTACACAGACGGGAAAATCGCAAGAGCAGTCAAAAGAAAAGGCAGGTACGGCGCCGAACTCGACAACCTATGCGACGTTGTCCTGTACCTCATATGCCCCGCCATCTTTGGCTACTCCGCTGGCCTGAAAAGCAATCTGGACATCATAGTCTTCATAATATTCATAACATTCGGTGTGATGAGGCTCGCAAGATTTGCCCTCACAGGAACAAAAGACGGCTGCTATGAGGGCCTTCCTGTATCATACAGCATGATAGTCCCACCACTGTATTTCCTCCTCCTCTGGCAAAACATCAGCATCAACTACATGCTGCTGTTCTACTTTATCCCCTCATTTCTGATGATATCCACAATCAAAGTCAAAAAAATATA
>CBDUVR010000129.1:0-4246 GCA_965370705.1 uncultured archaeon
TGTCAAATTGATTTTCCTGCTAAAATTGTGTACCAACTGTCAAACTTAGGTTACAGTTTGGTGCTGTTGCCATGATTAATATTTTAGAGGGACGTTTTTTTTCGTTCCGTTGTTCTTCATTAAACTACACCAACCCAAGCGCATCTCCAAACACTGCAAACAGCATCATCTTTGCAGCAAAATATAGCCCCAGTGCCACACCCATAAAAACAGGGACATACTTAAACCCGCCCTTCAGGTTCCCCGTCTGTATCAACGATATCAGGATACCCGCAAAAAAAGTAGTGATAATCAAAGCAGCAATCGAAAAATAATTAAAAGCATCAAGATCAATATCTGGTTTATTAATCTTTATCATCCCCTCACTTGCGAACTCCTCATCAATCTCACCCATATTATCCCACATACCTGTGGTTGCACTAACCAAAAACGATGAAATCGCAAAAAGAAACGGTGCACCCAGAACAGCAGCCATAAAAATAAACATGATATACATCATAACATTTGAGCGAATCTCTTTCTGCAGCATTTCCGTATTTTTAATATCAGCCGCAGTCTCCTCAAGTAGCTTCGCAACTGCTCCCCCGGACCTCAATCCCTCCACCAGCAGACGCACTGTCCTCTCAAGTATCACTGACTTCACCTTCTTCGTCAGGCTCTGGAATGACTCCTCAAGCGGCTGTCCTCCATATATCTGGAACGCCACCTTTCTGAATTCCTGCCCTAATTCACCGAACTCGGGCCTTGCTGAAAAAAGAAGCGCCCTGTCAATAGTAAGTCCTGATTTGATATTGGATGCAGTCAGAAGAAGCAAATCAGGCAGAAGTAGCTCCATATTTTTTCTTCTTGATTCAGCCACAAGAGTATAAACAACATATGGTCCGCACAGCCCGGCAAAAAGGATAAGTACAGGCGGTATCAGGCTGAGCCACAGGGGCGCATGAACAAACCCGATAAGAATAAAAAAATCCAGAAAAGCCATAACATAAAACACAACAAATATTTTAAATACAAAGCTTTCCTTAAATGACTCCTGTCCTGCGTAACGCGCCTCATTCTCGAGAAGCTCCCTGTATTTCTTCGGGAGCATATTGTATACCAGATTTTCATAACTCATAAAACTCTACACCCTCACCATAGGCCTCTTGGTCTTTATAAGATTCATAAAAATCATCTGGAAGAGTATCAGCCCGACAAGAATCGAGGCAAGCAGTTCTGGCGACAGGCCTGTCCCTGTAAAAGTTGAAAGTATTATCATAAAAGTGATGCCCAAAGACGGCATAATTACCGCGAACATCATATACATCAGGGTCCATGGATTCAATTCCTGTCCATACCTCTTGATTGAAATCAGCTGGTCCTTGATAATATCATCCACAATATTTCCAAGCGGTTTCTCTATATCTGTACCTGTTTTCATGGCATTCAGAAGCTGCCAGAACGACCTTCTGTAAGAAAGAGACGGATTCATAAGAATACTGTCCTCAATTGCCTCTGTCTCAGACTTGCCGGCATTTATATCTTTCACTATCTTTTTAAGCTCAACAGAGACAGCGCCATAGCCTTCAGAAACCGCAACAAGACCCTGGTATAATGGAATGCCGGACCTAACTTCAATCAAAAGATGGCGCAGCGCATTCGGCAGTTCCTGTTCAACCAGCCGCGCTTTTCTCTTTGCCTTAATTTTGGGTTTAAACATGGACGTATAAAACATCATCGCAAAAACAAGCGGTCCGAACAGAACAATGATTTTCAGCAAAAACAAAATATCCAGCCCTAATATCAAGCCAACTACAGCCATCCCGCCGACAACCATCGCAGTCTGGTTAGCGGTCCTGTAAATACTGATTGCAATATGCTGCCTGAGAGTAAGATCCGTTTCAGACTGCAGCAGATCCATAGATATTGACGAGAACATCGGCTCCAGGTTTCCTGCAACCCTTATGTACCTTCTGGACTTTTGAATCAGGTATCTCTTCTCAATTGACTTCATCTATATCTACCAAAAAAGACTTTTAGCGCACCTTAACCGCCAAAAAAACAGCACATGCAGCCGAAATCATGGAGCTATCTCCTTATACAGTTCATCTCCCAGCAGTTCCTTTGGTGATGCATTTGACTTTGCAAGCTTTACAACCGCATCTTCATCACGATAATACTCTGCAAAGACCTTACCCACAGTATTTATCGTCTTGATTTGATACTTGATCATCCATTCAAGAATCTTCACCTTATTTGCCAGATCTCTTTCAATCTCTTCATCAGTCATGCCAGTATATAACTGGATTTCCTTGTTTATTCTGTAGGTCTTGTTCACCTTTTCAAGCACGTCAGTTCTTGGATTCCACTGGTATATCAAATTCAGGGCAGACCCCTGTTCTGCTTTAACAATCTCTGCGATTTCAAGTGTCCTCCTGATACCTTTTCTCCTGTGCCTGTATTGAACAACAATCAGATGCAATGCACTTAACATGCTTTCTGGTAGATTTATCGGCGGATTCGTCAGCCTTTTATAAACTTCCTCTGCCTTGTCACCATGAAATGTGGCATATGCAGAATGCCCTGTCCTGATAGCTTCAAACATGACTTCCGCTTCTTTTGCTCTTCTGATTTCACCAACAATAATCCTGTCAGGCCTCATCCTTAACGAATTTGCAAGCAGATCAAGCATAGTAACCTGGCCTTTGCCTTCAGGATTCGCTTCCCGTGACGAAAACGGCACCCAATGCAGAAATTTCGGCAGGTTTATCTCACGTGTATCTTCAATAGAAATGATTCTCTGGTTAGGAGGCATGAAAGGCATTAGTATATTAAGCATTGAAGTCTTCCCGGACGCTGTTCCTCCCGAGACAAGAATATTAAGTTCATATTGAATGGCAAGCCACAAAAGAGCAGCAACCTCTGCGTTCAATGTCTTAACCTCAAGGAAATGGATAATGGTCCATGGCGATCTTGAAAACTTCCTTATCGTTATCGTGTTTCCACCAGTGGATATCGGAAACAGTGTAGCATTCACCCTGTCGCCTGTGCTTAAATGTGCATCCATCAGCGGGTTCAGATTAGTTATCTGGCGGCCTACCCGCCTGCCGATAGATGAGGCACTGTTATATATCTTGTCCTCACTTTTGAGAAAGATATTCGTCTTCAGCCACCCATAATGCTTGTGATATACCCATATCGGGTATTCATGCCCGTTAACCACGATCTCTTCAAGATAGGGATCACTTAAAAGCAGTTCAATGTCACCAAGTCCGAGCATCTCATGTATCAAGTTGCCCGCAAGTATCCTTTTCTCTTTATCAGACATATTCGGCAGATAACGGTCAAGCAGGTCATAAGCTTTTTTCATGAACTTTTCCTTGACAACAGCAAGAGCAGAAGGATCAACAAATTCTTTTGTAGATACCTGAACAAGCATAATCAGTTGTTCACGAATAGCATTCAATATCGCGTGCGTCCCCAGAGTCACTATGGGGCGCCTAACATAGTATATTGGAACATATTGGGTAGGCACATTATAAATCGTGACCGTCGCGTCAACATTATCTGCTGTGATATCATATTTCTCAACTTCAGTCCCGCCACTAACATCAATATCCCTTGGCTTGTTTATTTTTTCAAGTATTGAACATGCTGATACTTTTTTTTCTTCAGTATCATCAGTTGTCTTCTTATCTTCTTTTTCATTTTTTTTGCTCTTATCCTCATTTTCCTTAGAAGAACCATCCGCATGACTCGTATCCTTCTTAGGGATTATTTTCTGCTTCTCATCTGTTTTTTTCGATGATGCATGCTTTTTAACATCTATTTTTTTACTCGTGCTGCCCGCAGACTTCATTTTTTTCATGATTTTTTTCTTTGCCTTCTCTAATTTCTCTTCTGTTTTTTTAGTCACCACATGTTTTTCATCTTCTCCTTTATTATCCTGGTTCCTTTCAGATTTCACTTTCTCCATGATCTCTTCCTTTGCAGTCTTTAATTTTTTCTCAGTACTCTTTTCAACATTTTTTGTATCTTTACCATTCAAAACATACGATTTGATAGCATCGCGACTGCCTGCGCCATCTTTTTCTGAACTGGCATCTTTCGGCTTCCTTTTAATAAAAGATAAGAGACCCATACTTCCACAAATTTGACTTAATATATCAATATATAGAAAAGGTTGTTAATATAGTTTATTGAGCAAGAATTGGTGCTGTTGTATAACCATCACCTTCATCTACTCCTACGGGAATAATATCTCCTA
>CBDUVR010000130.1:0-4233 GCA_965370705.1 uncultured archaeon
TTTTTTCTTTATACAAATCTTCTAAGAACTTTAACTCAGTATTTCGGTTTACAAACTGTTGAAACATGATTATCATAATCGTATTGAAACTAAAAAAAATAAGCATGGATTATGCTTTAAAGCAGAAATAATAACTCTCTTGCGCGACCAGTAAATTCTCAACGCAACTCTTTCTCCTCTGTTCTATTGACATAAACTCCACTCTCCAACATCTAAAAACTCAAAACATACCATTCCAGAGTAAAACATATACCCAAAACACTTACTCTACAACGGAAACATTTATATATGTATACACATAATATATGGGTATGCTAGATGAAATAACCTTCCAGAACCACTGGTGGAAACAAAAATCAGTAGACAAATCAAAACTCGGCAAAATAAAAAGAGACGACCTGCAAAAACTAAAAGAGGACATATCATCAAAAAAAATAACATGCTTGATAGGTCCAAGAAGAGCAGGCAAAACAACCCTCATGTACGGCCTCATACACCACCTCATCGAATCCGGCACAAAGCCGGATCGCATACTATTCACCTCCCTCGACAACCCGAAAATACGCCTGAATCTCGAAAAAGAATTTGATGCATTCATACAGGACTACATAACCGCAATAGTAAAGGAACCCGCAGACCAGCTAACATCCACAATATACATATTCCTGGATGAGATACACAAAATGGAAGACTGGGGAAACATAATAAAGTATTGGCAGGACCTCGGTCTGAAAATAAAATTCATCATCTCCGGCTCATCTTCATTGAGAATACTCAAAGGCAGCGGCGAAAGCCTTCTTGGAAGGACAAACTTCCACACAATACTGCCATTCAAATTCACAGAATACACCCAAAAGAAAATAACCTGCGATATTTGCGACATAGGCGCATTAAAAAAAGCGCACGACCAACTATTACTTGAAAAGCAGACCATTCTTCTGAAACTAAACGACTATATACTCAAAGGTGGTTTCCCAGAAATTCTCTTCGAAGACCATGAGCGCGCATGGGAAATACTAAAACAATACAAGACCCTCACAATAACAAGAGACATACTTGACCTGAAAGACATAAAAGAGCCTCGCATACTAAACGACCTCACCGACCTCCTTGCCGACTCAATGACAGAAAGAATAAACTATTCAGCATTTGCAGACATCCTGAAAGTCAAACTTGACACAATCAAAAACTACATGACCTACCTTGAAGAAGCTTTTTTGATTTATACCGCATACGTTTATACCGAAAAACAGGTTATATCCACGCGAAAAGAAAAAAAGCTGATATTTATAGACCATGGTCTGCGCAACTCCCTCCTTCTAAAAGAAATAGGCGACCTTGAAAAATCAAAAATACTGGAAAACATAATCTTCACACACATACTTCACCTGAAGAAAAACGAACTCTTCCCGAAAATATTCTACTGGCTTGACAGCCAGAGAAATGAGGTAGATCTCGTGGCAAAAATAGGAAAAAAAACAATACCTATAGAAGTAAAATACCGAAACAAAATAACTGACCGCGACTTAAAAGGTCTCCACGGCTTCTGCGAAAAATACAAAACAAGCGCATGCGCAATAGTCATAACCAAAGACATCCTCAAAAAAGAGAACAATATCATCTACATCCCTGCATGGCTCTTCCTCTCAACAATTTAAAGAAACAGAACCCAAACATTTAAATATTAATACATACATAATACTTATCAACTAATAACAATTGGTGATATACATGTCAACGATGCAGGAACATAGATTTGAACATTCTCCAACTCTAAACACAGTTCTAATGGTAGAAAACACACTAAAAACCATGAACGAAAGTCTCATAACAATACCAGAACTAAAAAGAAAACTACCCAAACAAATCAACCACAACACCCTAAAAACAATTCTTGAATATCTGGAAGAAAGCAACAAAATAGCTGTAAGCATAAAAGGAATAACCTGGATACACAACACAAATCCCAATCTAAGAAATGCAATCACAAGAGGTCTCGAATTATGAAGTATCGGATAGCTCTATAGTCCGCGTATCCGATACTAACATCTTAAAACAACTTCTTGCGCACTCACCACCTTCTTGCCACCACCCGACCACCAACCCAAAGAAATAAAAATTATAAAAACTACAACCACTAAAACAATAAAAGCAGCCAATAAAACCCACAATTCAGGTGATATCCATGCAATCCATAAAAACAGACGTACTGATAATCGGCGGCAGCGCAGCAGGCATAGTCGCAGCCCAGACAGGGAAATCCCTATACCCCGAAAAACAATTCTTAATAGTCCGCAAAGAAAAACACGTATTAGTCCCCTGCGCAATTCCCTACCTCTTCAAAACACTGGATTCAACCCGGCAGAACATAATCCCCGACAAGGCACTCGAAAACACAGGAATAAAACTGAAAATAGCAGAAATAACCTCAATCGACAAACAGAACAAAACCTGCAAAACAGATGACCAAACAGAAATCACATACGGCAAGCTCATCATGGCAACAGGCTCCACACCGATAATCCCGGGATGGCTCAAAGGAGCCGCTCTACAAAACCTATACACAATACCCAAAAACAAAGAATATCTCGACAGATTCATACAAGACCTCAAGAACTTCAAAAAAATAGTGATCATAGGCGCAGGCTTCATAGGAGTAGAAATCTCCGACGAACTCACAAAAGCAGGTAAAGACGTAACACTCGTTGAGATAATGCCCGACATACTAAGCGCCGCATTCGACCCCGAAATAGCAGCCAGAGCCAAAGACATTCTCGAAAAAAGAGGAACGAAAATAAAAACAGGCACAGGAGCAAAAGAGATACTCGGCACCAAAAAAGTCGAATCAGTCCTCCTGGACAGCACAGAAAAACTGCACGCAGACGCAGTAATCCTGTCACTGGGCTACCGCCCGAACACAGAGTTGGCAAAAAAATCAGGCCTGAAACTCACAGGCACAGGCTTCATTGAAACAGACAAGCACATGAGAACCAGCAATCCGGACATATTTGCAGCAGGAGACTGCGCCCAAAAAAAGAACCTTATCACCCAAAAACCAGCCCCCATAATGCTCGCATCCACTGCCAGAAGAGAATCAACAATAGCTGCCATGAACCTATACAGGCCATCGGCCCCAAACAATGGCATAATCCCTGTATTCTCAACAGCCATCGGTGAAACCGCATTCGGGGCAGCAGGATTGATAGAAACCTTCGCAAAAAAAGAAAGCATAGACATAATCACAGCAACTTTCGAAGGAATAGACAAGCATCCGGGCAAACTCCCAAACACAAGCAAACAGCTCGTAAAACTAACAGCCTCAACAGACGGCACAATACTTGGAGCGCAAGTCATAGGAGGCCAAAGCACAGGCGAACTCACCAACCTCGCAAGCATCATAATCCAGAACAAGATGACCCTTGACTCCCTTATCACAGCCCAGATAGGCACTCACCCGCTTTTGACAGCCTCACCGATTGCATACCCCCTGATAAAAGCAGCGCAACTAGCATCAAAAAAATTAACATAACCCTCTCATAACAACGCGCACGAAAGTCCGCTAAAATAACTCTCAAAAACCAGTCCTGATAATCCTCAGATTCTATCGGCAATCCACACACCACAAATATAATAACAACATACATCAAAAATAAACTGGTGACAACATGAGACTAAACAAAAACGCAAAAAAGCCAATAGACATGCCCAAGCTCCAGAGCCCCTTCATAAGAAAAGAAATCAACAACAGCTACGTCTGCACTCCAAAAATCAACTGCGACTACCGCTGGGCATTCACAAAAGAAAGCGTCGCAATAGAAAAGCTGGACGGCACAAACATAAGCATCGTAGTAAAACAGGGAACAATAACATCAATCCACAACCGCAAAAACCTCATAGACATCTGGAAAAAAGGCAACAGCATATTTGCATCAGGCCTCCTGAACTCAATCGACAGGGAATACATTTCAATAAAAACCACAGAAGACGGCCAGTACTTCGGAGAGCTCATCGGCGCAAGAATCAACGGCAACCAGTACAGCGAGGACAACTCCGTATGGCTCCCCTTCTCATATATCGGGGAAAAATGCCGCTACAAATTCTGGGACGATTTTGTAAAAGAACTCGAAGGCTTATCTGACGAGGAAATATACGAAAAAGTCCGCGACCTGTTCAAAGGCCTCTGGAGCCTCTACAAAAGAAGAAAAGGAATCAAAGGCGAAGTCAGCGAAAACA
>CBDUVR010000131.1:0-4195 GCA_965370705.1 uncultured archaeon
CGGTGCTGATTTACAGCGCAAAACTTATCACAGACACAGCCACCCACTTTGCGCGCGTACTCGGCGCATCAGAATTCCTTGTCGGCGCAACAGTCGTAGCACTCGGCACATCACTTCCCGAGCTGTCATCATCAATAGAGGCAATGCACTCCGGTCTCACAGGAATCGTCATCGGCAATGTCATCGGCTCAAACGTCGCAAACATCGCCCTCGTACTCGGCATAGCAGGCATATTCTACACAGTCAAGACAAGACGAAATATCCTGAAACACGACATCCCGTTCCTCTTCATATCCGCGTTTGCGACAGTAATAGTCCTCTTGGACTCAAAAATAACCGCAGCAGAAGGCACAGTTCTCATCATAACATACTTTGCATACCTTGCATACTCAATAAAAATACACAAAAAACACGACAAACACAAAAAAACAAAACTAAAACAATCTCAGGTAATCATCTTCCTTGCAGGGCTTGCAGGCCTAATCTACAGCGCAAAATATCTCATAACATCATCATCGACCATAATGTCATCACTCGGCATAAGCGAGGCAATCATAGGATTCGTCCTAATCGCAATAGGAACCTCCCTCCCGGAACTCGCAACATCGATAGTCGCCGCAAGGCAGGGAAAAACAGACATGATGATAGGCGACATAATCGGCTCAAACACATTCAACTCACTCATAGTCCTCGGCGCAAGCTCATTCATCGGCCCCGTCGTCGCCAGCACTCAATTTCTGGTGGCCTCGCTGCCCTCAATGCTTCTTTTGACCATTTTTCTTGCATTCATAATATACGACAAAAAGATAACAAAAACCGAAGGCGCAACCCTCCTACTCATGTACATAATAATTCTTGCAGTAATCCTGTAGAAAAAACGAAACTTGGGCCCGGACAGGTCAGAAACCAAACATATTCTTATCGGAATTGCTCCGCAAACATTGTTTCGCCCACCCGGGACATCTGGAACCAGCTACTCAAAAGGGGTCTGAATCGCTCTTCATCCCCCGCTAAACCAAGTTTCTTTGGTCTATTGTTTTCATCATCCTATTAACTATTATGATTAGGTATTATATAAATACTTTTTGCACGATTGAGCGCGATTTTTCGCATTAAATCATATTTTTAAACACAATACCCTATAACTAATACAAAATTCACAGAAAATTATTTAAGTATGATGTAACAAACAAGTAATGTAGAATTTACCGGTGACATCATGCCCATGAAAAAAAGAGAAACACAGGTCTTTTTCGAACTCCTCAAAGACGGCAGGATGCCAGACAAGCACATAGCCCAAAAAATCAGGACCAGCCAGCCAACAGTTACAAGAATAAGGCAGAAACTCGAAAGAGAAGGCTACATCAAAAAATACGGCGCAATAGTAGACTTCAAAAAAGTCGGCATCAGCATGCTCGTCGTAACAATGTTCAAATGGGCAGACTACTCAATTGAAAAAAAGCAGGACGAAGCCCGCAAAGAGATACTTCATATGCCGGAGCTGCTCTCAATTTCAAGAGGCGAGGGCATGAGAGGAAAGACAAACATAATAATATCTGCCCACAAGAATTTTAAGTCATACGAAGATTTTGTAAGAGCCTTAAGAAAAAGATGGGGCAGCTATGTGACTGACATCGAATCATTCATCTCATCAGTAGACGGCGTCACAAAAATATTCGACCCGTCAGAATGCATTATAGACATACTCTCAAAACAGGAGACTGATGTCAAAACAGCCTAAAACCAATACAGGGAATACAATATGATAATCATCTGCCCAAACTGCCGCACACCATGCGAAATAAAAAGAGGACAAAGGCAGGCAGCATGCCCGAGATGCGGCCATGTCTGCAAACTCACAGACTCACCCCTCACAGACTCAAGAGATTTCATAGAATAGAGAGTTCATCTGCAAAATTCTCAACCTTCTTTTCATTATCCTTAAACTTCTCATTTGCAATACTTATCAGGAAATCAAGATACTCGCGCCCAACCATCACCCTCCCGTCCATGCCAAGAGGCGCACAAAGCGCATCAACGCCCATGATTTCCACAATGATGCGCGGCTTCAGCTGGTACATCCCCGACCTCTTCAACCCTGTCCTCTGGCATATCTTAAGCAGCCTGCTGGCAGAATCCATATCCCTGCATCCTACATGAAGGATCACAGGATCGAGCCTGAAAAAAAGCATATTTCTCTTATATTTATTTATCGCAGCATCCACATTATGGAAAGTAACCTCGCGATGCCACTTCCCGAGAAATTTATATTCCCTCTTCTTATTATCGACACTGGACTCGGCAACAACAATTCTCCCGTAGCATGATGATGTAGTATAATAATCAGAAAGAGCATTAATTTTTTCAAGCAAAAAGACAATCTTCTCATCCACTGTCTTTTCATGTGCAGCGTCCTCAATACTCAAAAGAGCAGCATCCTTATAATCCTCAAACCTCATACTCAATATACTGCCTGGTTATTTTAAGAAATTATCCTCTACAGGCCCTGCGACATCGCCTTCAACTTCTCGATGTTGCCTCTGACCTCAGCGATATCATCATCACGCGCACTCCTGTCAATGCTTTGCATTGACTTGCTATCCACATCTTTTCTGATATCTTCTCTCAGACTATTGACAGCCAGACTAATCTGTTCCATAGAACTCTGCATGGCAGGAATCTGTCTGATATCTCTTTTAAGTTTGGCCATCTCATCTTTTAATTCATCCTGCTTTTTCTCAAACTCTGCAGCATCATCGCGCCCGACACCATTCTGCGCCTCAGACAAAGCATCAACCTTTGAGTTCATCTCATTCCTGGCATCGCCGACTGCCTTCTTCACTGTCGCATCAACATCAATGCGTTTGACAATCTCATCCGCGATTTCCTTTTTGAGTTTTCGCTCGTCGATATTCTGTTTTCCTGCCTTGGACAGATTGTTTATACGGCTCCTCACGCTTTCCAAAACTTCCTGCGATATCATCTTCCCTTTCATACTTTCAAGCTCTTGTCGGACCTTCTCATCACTTTTCCTGGCATCCGCAACCTGCCTGGACAGCTCAAGGATGCGCTTATCCCCCAGGGGCACTTTCACGCAAGATGCATCACCCTTCTGGCCCCCAAGCAACTTATCAAAAATATTTGCATGCACTTTGCCGGCACCTCTGGAGATTGACTTCATATTCCTTTCAAGAGCCTCAATCCTCTTCCCGGCATCACTATCATCCTTCTGAAATCCGCTCATCATCATCTTATTCTCTTTCACGAACTCTGCAAACTCCTCACGCCTGATACCATTCTGTGCCCCATGCAGCGCATCAACCTTTAAGTCCACCTCTTTTTTGAGTTCAGACATAGCTGCTTTTATCTCCTTTTCTGCATCTTTTCCCTTCACACCTTCAGACTGGCGCTTATTTAACTTATCAAATTTCACAGCAAATTCACTGATTTGTTCTTTAATCATGGTCAATTCGTCCCTATCCGGGTAGCCAGCCACTCTTTCCTTTAGCTCGTCAATCTCCTTGTTAAGCGATTTAACAGTTTCAGGCAGGTTATTATCCGTGTTTTTATCATATACATGGCTTTCCTTCTTCAATCTCTCAACTTCTTTCAGGGCATTGCTCTCACTCTCTTTCAAAGCATCCATTTGTTTTTTCAATTCCGAGACAGTCCTGCCAAGGCCGGATAATTTTGAGGAATCAATCCTGGACTTTATATTTTGCGGGTCAACAGCACCCCTGATTTTATTCAGTATTGAGGGATGGCTCTTTGCCCGCTCTGCTTTTAAAAGCGATTCCATCTGCTTTTCAAGAATCTCTATCCTTTCTTTAGTATATTTAAATCCTCCGAGAATAGAGTCCATATATCCGGAATCTTTCAGTATCTGGTTTCTTGAATCATCAAGTGATTTCTCTATTTTGTCAAGCAGCCTTATCTTTTCCTCAACTTCTTTTCTTACTTCAATGAACTGTCCGTAATCCATAAACTTCTCTGATTTCAGGACAAATTCGTCGAATGCAACATGCATCTCCCTTGCATGCTCTTCAAGTTCAGATAATCGTTCAGACAGGCTGTTAATGTCAGGTGACATCACTTTTTTTCTTCCTCCTTTTAATGCACCTATTTTCGATATGCTTCTCCTGAAATCTTGTTCAGGCATATCAGGATAGAGAGATGCTTTGTCTGGCTTGGCTGA
>CBDUVR010000132.1:0-4190 GCA_965370705.1 uncultured archaeon
CTGTTCAATCTTCTCATGAGTGCGCAGAATATTGAATTTTACACCAGAATGTTTTGCCTCGAGGTTGTCCAGTATGTCTCCTATCCTTCGCCCAAAAGACGTGCTCTGGTAAGGGCATTTTTTAGGTTCAACATAGAATCCTTTCAGCCTGGCATAGAGCGCCGCCTCACTTTCTGGCACCTCTGCAAGCGGTTTTATTATCCGGAGAGAAGTAGGTTGTTCTTTCACAAACTTAAAAAGAGACTTCATCTCAGGCATAATATCACAGCTAAAATAGCCTGCTGTTATGGCCTGCACCTCATCGTCCATGTTGCAGCCCAATGCAAGGCAGTCAGCTCCAATAACTTTTGATTCCCTGTTTAGCGCAGTCATTCGCAACATCTGGCAGCATGCGCACATATCAGCATTTTTGTCCTTTAATCTCCCCGCAACCTCATCCAGCGTCATCCCAAATACATCCATATACGACACCATGTAGAGCCTGATACCCTGAAACTTGCAGTATTTTTCAATAGCAGGCACCATTTTTTTTCGATGGCCTCTAATCTCTTCATCCGCAAGGATAGCAGATATTTGAAGGTCTCTGCGCTTTTCATTCAGCCTGCATAACAGGTATAGAAGCAGCATTGAATCATTATCACCGGAAACCCCGACTGCAACATGGCTGCCCCTGGGCAATAATCCATTCCGGCGGATACTTTTTCTCACACTCTTATCCACCGAATCCAGAAAGTGCCTCCTGCAAAGCGCGCGGCCTTCATGCTCCCTGTAAATTACTGCCTCTTTTTTGCATATCGAACATCGCATAACTCTTTGTTCGCGCAATAATTTTAAAAAACGTATGATTTATCCTCCCGCATCTCACAATGCTTTAAAAATATCAGCACCAATTAGAATCTATGCGCAATCTCCTGAAAAAATACAACATACACCCAAGAAAGAGCATGGACCAGCACTTCCTGACAGACAAAGTCGCAATCAAAAAAGAGTTAGATGCCGCGAAAATAAAAAAAACCGAAACCATCCTCGAGATCGGCCCCGGTCCCGGAACACTAACAAAAGAGCTCATAAAACAGGCAAAAAAAGTAATAGTAATCGAGCTTGATGCTTCTCTTGCAGGCATGCTGGAAAAAGAATTCACAGGTTTAATCGAAATCATAAATGCAGATGCCCTGAAGATTGAATACCCCCCGTTTGACAAATGCGTATCAAACATACCCTATTCAATATCAGGAAAACTCACGATCAAGCTTGGCGAACTAAAAAAGCCCGCTGTCCTCATGTACCAGAAAGAATTTGCAAAGCGCCTCATAGCAAACCCGGGTGAAAAAGAATACTCAAAAATCTCAGTAATGGCGCAATACTACTTCACACCAGAATACATCACAAAAGTATCCAAAACCAGCTATTACCCTGTCCCGAAAGTAGACTCTGCAATAGTAAGGCTCACACCGAAAAAGAAAAACCAAAAAATAAAAGACGAGGACCTCTTCAAGAAAACAGTAAGCGCACTCTTCATGCACAAGAACCAGAAAGCAAAAAAAGCATTCTACCATTCAAGGCACATGTTCGGCCTCGACAAAACAGATGCAAAAAAGACCGCAGAATCAATGCCCGAAGCCGAAACCAAAGTCTATGAGCTTGACATAGACAAGATAGCAAAAATCAGCAACTATCTAAAAAGCGCCATATAACTTTCACACTCATGCGAACTTTTCAGCATAGCCAGAAATTCATGTCCTCTCAAGATACTTGTCAATCTCCCACTTTGTAACCTGCGTTCTGTACTCATCCCACTCAGCCAGTTTCGAGCGCACATATATCGGATATAAATGCTTCCCAAGCACACCCGCAACCATTTTATCCTTCTTCATCTCAAAAATCGCATCAAGCAGAGTCTGGGGCAGTATCCCTATATTACTACCCATTCTCTTTTCATCATCAAACTCATAGACATTCTCCTCAACAGGAGAAACAAGCTCTGTCTTCCTTTTAATGCCCTCAAGCCCTGCTTTCAGCATGACTGCAAAAGCAAGATACGGGTTGCACGACGGGTCAGGGCACCGAAGCTCTGCTCTCGTTGACTGCTCCCTGCCTTTCGAATACCTCGGTATCCTTATCAGCGCAGACCTGTTAACCTGCCCCCAGCAAATATAGACCGGCGCCTCGTAACCAGGGACCAGCCGCTTGTAAGAATTAACAGTCGGCGACAAAACCGCACTCATGGCAGATACATGCTCAAGCTGCCCCGCAATAAAATGTTTTGCAGCAGAGGACAGCTTATACTTGTCATTATCATCAAAGAAAGCATTTTTCCCTGACTTCACACCAAACAGGCTCTGGTGCACATGCATCCCGGAGCCATTCTCCCCGAAAATCGGCTTTGGCATAAACGTCGCATGAAGCCCGTGAATATGTGCAACCGACTTGACAATATGCTTAAAAGTCACAGCACTGTCTGCAGTCGTCAATGCATCAGAATACTTAAAATCAATCTCATGCTGGCCAGGCGCAACCTCGTGATGGCTCATCTCAGCAACAATGCCAAAAGACCCGAGCGCAAGCACAATATCCCGCCTCACATCAGACGCAAGGTCACGGGGCGCATAATCAAAATACCCTGCACCATCATGCGCCGAAGTCGTCAACTCGCCGCCATCACCTCTTTTAAGCAGGAAAAACTCAAGTTCAGGCCCGACATTATATTCAAAACCCATTTCCCTTGCCTCAGATATAACTTTCTTGAGTATATAGCGCGGGTCCCCCTCAAACGGCTTCCCGTCCGGCATATAGACATCACAAATCATGCGCGCATAAACACACTCCCCAGACATCCATGGAATCACAGCATACGTATCAGGATCAGGCATAAGATACATATCACTCTCGCATATTCTCGTAAATCCCTCGATAGAAGACCCGTCAAACCATGTGCCTTTCTCAAGAGACTCACTCAGCTTTTCAGCAGGAATAGTCACTGACTTGGTCATCCCGTGGATGTCTGTAAATATCAGCTGCACAAACCTCACATTATCTTTTTTAGCTTTCTCAACAACGTCTTTCTTATCCATGTAAAACACCTCATTTTACATCTACACTTTACAATTAATATACTTGCCTGCAATTATGCCAAACAAATTCACACAAATCAGCAAAATATTTAAATATTTGTTTAACAATAGTAATAATTAAGATGACATTTTAAACAAATGGTAATATAATGGAAATTGACGAAACCGACAGGAATCTACTAAACATCCTTCTGGACAACTCCCGCCTGTCCTTAAGAAAGATAGCAAAAAAAGCGAACATCTCAGCAGCTACAGCAATGAGCCGCATAAAGCGCCTTGAAGAACAGGGCTGCATAAAAAAATATTCAGCCCTTCTCGACTACGAGCTCCTCGGCTATGATATCGATGTGCTGATAGACATAAAAATCTCAAAAGGAAAGCTATTTGAGCTTGAAAAAAAGCTTGCAAAATCAAAAAACATATTTGCAGTCTATGACTGCACAGGTGAATTTGATGCAGCGGTTCTCGGGCGCTTCAAAAACCGAAGGACAATGGATACATTTTTAAAGAAGATCCAGAAATATGACTTCATCGAGCGCACCAACACGCGCATGATACTAAACACAATAAAAGACGAGCATGTGAGATTACAATGAAACTGGCAGCACTTGTATCCGGCGGGAAAGACTCAATATATGCAATCCACCTTGCAAAAAAAGAGGGTCATACAATAGAATGCATACTATCCATGCTCCCAAAAAGGCAGGACAGCTACATGTTTCACCACCCAAACGCTGCTATGACAAAAATACAGGCAGGCCTGATGGGCATCCCCATAATCACAAAAAAGACAGAAGGCATAAAAGAAAAAGAGCTGGCTGACCTCAAAGCTTTGATTGAAGAAGCCAAAGGCAGCGTAGACGGCCTCCTGACAGGCGCCATAGACTCAAACTACCAGCGTACCCGCATCGAAAACATATGCAAAGACCTTGGACTGAAATGCATCTCACCCCTGTGGCACATTGACCCGGAAAAATACCTGAATGAGCTGGTAGAAAACAGGTTCAAAGTCATGATAACAGGAGTCGCAGCCTACGGCCTGGACGAAACATGGCTCGGGCGCATAATCGACAAAAAAGCAATACAGGACCTCAAAAACCTCAGCGAAAAATGCAAAAT